>DASUSF010000139.1:0-7519 GCA_036375275.1 Geminicoccaceae bacterium
TGAGACCACAGCGTCCCTCAGGAGCGGATAAACGGAAGGACATCGGCAGGCTCCGGTATCGGGCCAGGCGACGGCTTCGGTTCTGAGTGGCCGCTCGTCTCCGTCAAGGCGTGACCGGGACAGGAACCTGCATGGCTCCGACTGCCACGTTCAGCGGATCGGAAAGAAGCCGCGGACCGACCTTGACAGCCGCCCTCTATATGCCTACCTGCGTAGGTATGCAGATAAAGGAAATGGAGGCTGCCGCCGAGCAGGTCAGCGAGCTCATGAAGGTGCTCGCCAGCAAGCACCGGCTGCTCGTGCTCTGCCAGATCGTGGAGCGGGAACGATCGGTCGGCGAGCTCGCCCGGCTTCTCGACGTCCGCGAGCCGGCGATGTCGCAGCAGCTGGCGGTCCTCCGCCGGGAAGGGCTCGTTCGCGCCCGGCGCGACGGCCAGACGATCTACTACAGCCTCGCCCGCGACGACGTGCGGCGGCTGATGCAGTTCCTCTACGACACCTACTGCGGCGGCGACGCCGCCCGAGGAGAGCACCGATGACCGAGCCGAGGTTGCGCGAGGTCGATCCGAAGACCCTCAAGGACTGGATCGACCAGGACCGGGCGGTCCTCGTCGACATCCGCGAGGCCGACGAGTTCGCCCGCGAGCACATCGAGGGCGCCCGCCTCGCCCCGCTGTCCAGCTTCGATGCGCACGACTTCCGGGGCGATCACGACAGGGTCGGAGTCTTCCATTGCAGCAGCGGCACCCGGACCGCCCAGGCCGCGCCGGAGATCCTGCGCACGGGCTTCGCCGAGGTCTACGCGCTCAGCGGCGGTCTTCAGGCCTGGAAGAAGGCCGGGCTGCCGGTCAACCGCAACCGCCCGGCGCCGCTTCCCATCATGCGGCAGGTGCAGATCACGGCCGGCGTGCTGGTCTTGATCGGCGTCGCCCTCGCGGTGCTGGTCTCGCCCTGGTTCATGACGCTCAGCGCCTTCGTCGGCGCCGGCCTCATGCTCGCCGGCATCACCGGGTTCTGCGGCATGGCGAACCTGCTGGCGCTGATGCCCTGGAACCGGATGCGAGTTCCGGAAGCCGCAGCTGCTCACGGCTGAGCCGCACGCATCATCGGAGGCACAACCCAATGCAGCCCGACGTCACCGGCTTCTTCGACGAGGCCACCAACACCATCAGCTACGTGGTTGCCGACCCCGCGACCAGGAAGTGCGCGGTGGTCGACTCCGTCCTCGACTACGACCCCAACTCGGGCCACACGCACAAGGACTCGGCCGATCGCATCATCCAGTTCGTGCGCGAGCACGGGCTCGAGGTCGAGTGGGTGCTCGAGACCCACGTCCACGCCGACCATCTCTCGGCGGCGCCGTACATCAAGCAGCAGCTCGGCGGCAAGCTCGCGATTGGGGCCGAGATCGTCACCGTCCAGAACGTCTTCGGCAAGATCTTCAACGCCGGCACCGAGTTCCAGCGCGACGGTCGCCAGTTCGACGTGCTGTTCAAGGACGGCGACGCGTTCGAGGTGGGCAGCATCCCGGCGCGGGTCATGCACACCCCCGGCCACACGCCGGCCGACATGACCTACGTCATCGGCGACTCCGCCTTCGTCGGCGACACGCTGTTCATGCCGGACGCCGGGACGGCGCGGGCCGACTTCCCGGGCGGCGACGCCCGTGAGCTGTTCCGCTCGACCCGCCGCATCCTGAACGAGCTGCCGGAAGAGACCCGGCTGTTCATGTGCCACGACTACAAGGCGCCGGGCCGCGACGAGTACCGCTGGGAGACCACCGTCGGCGAGGAGAAGCGCCACAACATCCACGTGCGCGAGGGCATGTCGGAGGACGAGTTCGTCCTGATGCGCTCCGCGCGCGACAAGACCCTCGGCATGCCGCGCCTGATCCTGCCTTCGGTGCAGGTCAACATGCGGGCGGGGCAGATGCCGCCGCCCGAGGACAACGGGGTCCGCTACCTGAAGATCCCGGTCGATACTTTCTGAAGCCAAGCCCCAAGGAGGACATCGTCATGACCCGCAATGTCGGTAACGTCGACCGCTGGCTCCGCGTGATCGCCGGCGTCGTCTTGCTCGCCCTGGTCGTCGTGCTCGAGAGCAACGCGCGCTGGCTCGGGCTGATCGGGCTGGTCCCGCTGCTCACGGGCATCGCCGGAACCTGCCCGGCCTACAGCCTGTTCGGCATCCGGACCGGCAAGGTCGGACACCGGACCGCCTGACGCTTGGGCGCCGCTGCGGCAGCGGCGGCGCCATCCCACAATCGATCGCCCACAATCGATCGCGAGGACGCGCGCGCGGCGCGCGCCCGGAGGCACTCGTCATGAAGATCGCGAGGCTTACCCCCTTCCTCTCGGTGTCGCCCCAGATCGGCGAGGCCGATCTCGGCGTCCTCGCCGCTCGCGGCTTCCGCGCCGTGGTCAACAACCGTCCGGACGGCGAAGCGGACGACCAGCCGCCGGGCGAGGCGCTCGCGGCGGCCGCTGCACGGGTCGGCCTCGACTACCGACACGTCCCCGTCGTCTCGGGCAAGGTCACGGATCATGACGTCGCCGCGTTCGCAAAGGCGCTCGCCGAGCTGAAGGGGCCGGTCCTCGCGTTCTGCCGCTCGGGAACCCGGTCCAGCACGCTCTGGGCGTTGTCGGAGGCCGATCACCTTGCCCCCGATGCCGTGCTCGAGACTGCAAGCGAAGCGGGCTACGATCTCTCTGCGCTGCGCCCGCGCCTCGAGGCCCGCTGGCAGGCCGCCGCGACGCCCTCGTCCGCCGGGCGCGTGGTCGAGTTCGGCGTCGGCGGGACCTACGATGTGGTGATCGTCGGCGGCGGTGCCGCCGGGCTGTCTGCAGCCTCGGGTCTGCTGCGGCGGCGGCCGTCGCTGTCGGTTGCCGTCATCGAGCCGAGCGAACGCCACTACTACCAGCCTGGCTGGACCCTGGTCGGTGGCGGCGTGTTCGACCGCGCCCGGACCGAGCGGCGGATGGCGACGGTGATGCCGAAGGGCGTCAAGTGGATCAAGGCCGCCGCCAGCGCCTTCGAGCCCGAGCGCAACCGGGTCGTGCTCGAGGACGGCACCCGCGTCGGCTACCGGGCGCTGGTCGCGGCGCCGGGGATCGAGCTCGACTGGGACGGGGTCGAGGGGCTCAAGGATACCCTCGGCAGGAACGGCGTCACCTCCAACTACCTGTTCGAGATGGCGCCCTACACCTTCGAGCTGGTCCGCACCCTGAAGAGCGGACGGGCGCTCTTCACCCAGCCGCCAATGCCGATCAAGTGCGCCGGGGCGCCGCAGAAGGCGATGTACCTCGCCTGCGACCACTGGCTGCGCCATGAGGTCCTGCAGAGCATCGACGTCGAGTTCCACACCGCCACGCCGGTTCTCTTCGGCGTCAAGGACTTCGTGCCGGCGCTCATGGCCTACGTCGAGAAGTACGGCGCCGGCCTCAACTTCACCTCCAACCTGAAGGTGATCGACGGTCCCGGAAGGACGGCCTGGTTCGAGGTGAAGAAGGGCGGCGGCGGAGCCGAGACGGTCGAGCGCTCCTTCGACATGATCCATGTCTGTCCGCCGCAGCGGGCACCGGCCCTGATCCGGGGAAGCGCGCTCGCCGATGCGGCGGGCTGGACCGAGGTCAACCCCGAGACCCTGCAGCACGCCCGCTACGGCAACGCCTTCGGCCTCGGCGACGCATGCTCGGCACCGAACGCCAAGACGGCGGCCGCCGTGCGCAAGCAGGCCCCGGTCGTCGCCGAGAACGTCCTCGCCGTGCTCGACGGACGTGCGCCCCGCGCGCTGTACGACGGCTACGGCTCGTGCCCCCTCACCGTCGAGCGCGGTAAGATCGTGCTCGCCGAGTTCGGCTACGGCGGGAGGCTGCTGCCCACCTTCCCATTCATCAAGCCGACCGAGCCGAGCCGGCTCGCCTGGTTCCTCAAGGAAAAGATGCTGCCGGCGATCTACTTCGAGCTGATGCTCAAGGGCCGCGAGTGGCTGGCGAAGCCACAGATCCTACCGCACGAACCTGGCGTGCACGAGGCGCAGGAAGCCTGCGACTACACCGAGCCCGGGCAGCGGGCGGCGGGCGGCGGATCATGAGGCTCGCCCGCGCCGTGCCGGCGCTCGCGTGGCTGGGGGCCTACCGGCGGGGCGACCTCTCGGGCGACCTGGTGGCAGGGACCATCACCGCCATCCTCCTGGTCCCGCAGGCCATGGCGTATTCCCTCCTCGCCGGCCTGCCGCCCGAGGTCGGGCTCTACGCGAGCATCGCCCCGCCGATCCTCTACGCCCTGTTCGGCAGCAGCCGGACGATGGCGGTCGGGCCGGTGGCCGTCGCCTCGCTGATGGTCGCCAACGCGCTGGCCGCCATCGCGCCGGCCGGGAGCGCCGAGTACTACGCCGGCGCGCTCGTGCTCGCCGCCCTGGTCGGCCTGATCCTCACCGCGATGGGTCTCGCCAGGGTCGGCTTCGTCGCGAACTTCCTCAGCCACCCGGTCATGTCCGGCTTCACCAGCGCCGCCGCCATCGTCATCGCGCTCAGCCAGCTCAAGCACCTTCTCGGCCTCGAGATCCCGTCGGCCCTGCGCACCGACCAGATCCTCACCTTCGCCCTCGAGCATGCCGCCAGCATCAATCTCGCCGCCCTCGCCATCGGCGGGACGAGCCTCGTGGCCCTGATCCTGATCCGGAGCCGCTTCGCCACGTTCCTGAGCTGGCTCGGGCTGTCCGAAGGCGTCGTCGGGCCGCTCTCGAAGACCGGCCCGCTGATGGTCGTCGTCCTCGGCACGGCGGCCGCCGCCGCCTTCGGCCTCGCCCGATCGGCGGGGCTGTCGGTGGTCGGCGGCATCCCGTCCGGCCTGCCGCCGCTGACCGTGCCCGTGCTCGACCTGCCGATGTGGCGCGAGCTCGCCTCCTCGGCGCTGTTGATCGCGCTGGTCAGCTTCATCGAGAGCATCGCCATCGCCAAGGTGCTGGCCAGCAAGCGGCGGCAGAAGATCGACCCGGATCAGGAGCTGATCGGTCTCGGCATCGCCAACCTCGGCGCCGGCTTCACCGGCGGTAGCCCGGTCTGCGGCGGCTTCAGCCGCTCGGTCGTCAACTTCACGGCCGGGGCCAACACCCAGCTCGCGGCGATCGTCACCGCGTCCCTGATCGCACTGACCGTCCTGTTCTTCACGCCGCTGTTCTATCACCTGCCGCAAGCGGTGCTCGCCGCGATCATCGTGCTCTCGGTGCTCGGCCTCTTCGACCTCCACACCCTCCGCCAGACCTGGCGCTACGACAAGGCCGACGCCTTCGCCTGGCTCGCGACCTTCGCCGTCGTCCTGGTCGAGGGCATCGAAGCCGGCCTGATCGCGGGCGTCGCCGTCTCTATCGTCCTTTACCTCTGGCGCACCAGCCGGCCGCACATGGCCGTGGTCGGCCGGGTCGGCAGCAGCGAGCACTTCCGGAACGTGCTCCGCCACCCCGTCCGGATCTGGCCGAACCTGCTCCTGATCCGGGTCGACGAGAGTCTCTACTTCGCCAACACCCGCTATCTCGAGGACCACCTGCTCGCCGCGGTCGCCGAGCAGGAACGGGTCGAGCACGTCGTCCTGATCTGCAGCGCGGTCAACTTCATCGACGCGAGCGCGCTCGAGTCCCTCGAGAACCTGATCGCGGAGCTACGCAGCGCGGGCGTCACCCTCCACCTCGCCGAGGTCAAAGGACCGGTCACCGACCGCCTCGCCCGCAGCGATTTCTTCGCAACCCTGGCTCCCGGCCGGATCTTCCTCAGCACCCACGACGCCGTCGGCGCCCTCGCCGCCGACGCGCCGTCCACCCGCATGCGCCTGCAGACCACGCCCCTCAGACAGGCCGGCTGATCAGGCCGGCCCCGAGGCAGCAACAGCACCGAAGGAGGAACTTGATGCCCTGGATGCGCTCTCTCGCCGTTCCGGTCCTGGCCGGACTCGGCCTGACCCACCCCGCTCAGGCGGCGGAGAACGTGGACGATGCGACCGTCGCCGAGGCCCGGAGCTTGGCCCAGGGGTTCATGACCGAACTCAAGCAGGCCCTGACCGAGGCCATCGAGGAGGGCGGACCGGCGAACGCGATCGGGGTCTGCAGCCGTGCAGCGCCCGGGATCGCGACCGAGCTCTCGGTCGATTCGGGCTGGGCGGTCGGGCGGACGGCGCTCCGCGTGCGCAACCCGCGCAACGCGCCAAGCCCGGAGGAGCGGGCCGTTCTCCTGCGCTTCCAGGAACGGGCGCAAGCCGGTGAAGACATGGCGTCCCTGGAGCACGTCGCGATCGAGGGCGAAGGCGAAAGCCGCTACATCCACTACATGAAGGCGATTCCCACGGCCGACCTGTGCACGACCTGCCACGGCAGCGACATCGAGCCGGGCCTGCTGGAGACGATCCGGGCCGCCTACCCACAGGATGCCGCGACCGGCTTCGACGCCGGCGACCTCCGCGGCGCTTTCACTTTCGTCAAGCCACTCGCCAGCGACTGATGTCAAAGCGGCCGGGATCCGATCCGCCCGCTCGAATGTGCTGGCCCGTGAGCGGGTCGGGCTTGAGCCCGTCCCGCCATGCCCGCTCGATCGCGTCGCTACCGTCGTAGCTCTCCATCCGTGGTGCGGCTAACGGGGCGCCTGCGAGGGACGGGGCGACATAGCCGAGCAGCATGACCAGAACGGCCATGATCGCCAGATAGCGGGCGGCGTCGGCCAGCACCTCGCCGGCGCTCGCGAACAGCGGATGCTGCTGCAGCTTCCTGAGCATGTTGCGACCTCCTGGATTCGATGGTCAGCGGAGGTTCGGCCGCACGTCCGCCAGCTCGGCCAGGTGGTCCCGCACATGGCGCTCGAGCACCGTGTGCAGCTGGTGCTGCCCCAGCCCGAGCTCGGCCGCCATCATGGCGGTGACGCGCGCCGGCCAGTTGACCCAGGCATCACGCTCGTCCCGGGCGAGCCGGAACACCTGGGCGGTCGCCTTCGCCCGGTCGATCAGCTCGCCCTTCATTCCCTGCAGGCCGACCCGGCGCTCCTGCGCCTTCAGAACCTCGTTGGCGGTCCTCGCCTGCATGAAGGTCATGGCGCCGGCGACCACCGGCTCGCCGTGCTCGCGGAGCGTCTCCCGTACCGCGCCGACCGCCGCCTCGGGCACCGGCTTCACGGCCCGGTGCTGCCGCCGCTGCTGGCTCCGGTCGGTGTTGCCGGACCAGGCGGCCTGGACTCTACCAAGATCCCACGAGCCGTCAGGCTCGCGCCGGATCCGGCCCCTCTTCTCGGCGCGCCGGACCGCGGTCTCGCTCACTCCGATCTGTCGTGCGAGCTCCCGGTTGCTGGTCGTGCGCATCCATCAGCCCGGTCAGAGTCAACATGCAAGTGCCTGTTTCCGATCGACGTATTCGCTTGACTATGGAGGCCGATCGAAGCGTTCCTGCGTTCCACAAAAGCAGCGCGATGGAGCCGCGAAGATGAGCCGAAGCACCCTGAAGACCGGCCCCAAGTCGAACGACGAAGCCCTAGCCGCCTTC
>DASUSF010000140.1:0-9504 GCA_036375275.1 Geminicoccaceae bacterium
CGCGGAGCCGCTCGAGATCGCGCTCCGCGGTCGAGCGGGCAGTGATCAGCGGCAGCCCCGGCGCGCTCGGGGTGGTGCCGATCACCCGCAGGCCCTCGAGGCGCTCCGGGGCATGGCGCTGCATCAGCCCGAAGATCACGCCGTCGATCGCCGCCACCTCGGCTTGCCCGCTGCTGACCGCCTCGAGGCTCGCGAGGTGGCTCCCGGTGATCAGGGTCGCCCTGAACGCCCGGCCGCCCACGCCCTCCGCCGCGAGGGCCGCCTTGAGCGCATGGTGGCCGGAATGCGAAGCCGGGTCGTTGATCGCGACCCGGCCGCGCCCGCTCAGCGCGACGAGGTCCGGGCCCGGATCGTCCGCCCGGACGACGATCAGGCTCGCATAGCTCGGGCCGTCGCAGCCGGGCGCCCGATAGCGGGGCGTCGCGACCAGCCGGACCCCCCCGGCGAGCGCATGGGTGAAGGGGTAGCCGCAGGTCTGCGCCAGCAGGAGATCCGGGTGCCGCCACAGCCGGTCGGCCCCGAGGGTCCGCTCCAGCCGGTCGGGCACGTCCTCCACACCGGCCGCTCGGAACGCCCGTGCAAGGCCCTGCCAGAGGCGGTCGGTCGCGTCCCGCGTCGCCTCGATCGCGTACATCGGCAGGCCTGCGAGGCGCGCCATCAGGCGACCCGGATCACGGCCAGCATGCCGCCGGCCAAGCGAGGGCTCCACGCGTGAACAGATCCGGGCCTCAGGCGTCCATGACCCGGCGAAGCGCGCCGATCGCCCGGTCGATCATGGCCGCGTCGACGTCGAGGTGGGTCACCGCGCGCATGCGGCTGGCGCCGAAGGCGCCGACCGCCACCCCTTCCGCGGCCAGCGCGCGGGCCACCTCGCGTGCATCCCGCCCGCCCTCGACCTCGAACCAGAGGATGTTGGTCTCGACGTTCGCGGCGTCGACGGCGATGCCCGGGATCTCCGCCAGGCCTTCGGCGAGGCGCTTGGCGTTGGCGTGATCCTCGGCGAGGCGCTCGACGTGGTGGTCGAGCGCGTAGAGGCAGCCGGCGGCGATGATCCCGGCTTGGCGCATGGCGCCGCCCATCATCTGCTTGAAGCGCCAGGCCTCGTCGATGAAGTCCCGGGAGCCGGCGAGTACGCCGCCGACCGGGGCGCCGAGCCCCTTCGAGAAGTCGAGCCAGGCGGAATCGAAGGGCGCGCAGATCTCGCTCGCGGACCGGTTGCCGGCGATCGCGGCGTTCATCAGCCGCGCACCGTCGAGGTGACAGGCGAGACCGGCCTCCCTCGCGACCCCGGTCACCTCCTCGATCTGCGGCACCGGCCAGACGGCCCCGCCGCCGAAGTTCGTGGTGTTCTCGATCGCGAGCAGGCGCTGGCGCGGCTCGTGACGGGTGCCGTGGCGGAGCGCGGCCCGGACCTGCGGGCCGGTGAACATCCCGCGCTCGCCCTGGATCAGCCGGAGCATCACCCCGGCGTTGCCGGCCGGACCGCCGGTCTCGGCGTGGACCGGGTGGGTGGTCGCTTCGAGGATCATCTCGTCGCCCGGCCGGCACCAGACCCGGAACGCGATCTGGTTGCACATCGTGCCGGACGGCATGAAGACCGCGGCCTCCTTGTCGAGCAGGTCGGCGACCCGCTCGCAGAGCGCGTTGACCGTCGGGTCGGCCATCTGCTGCTCGTCGCCGACCTCGGCCTCGGCCATCGCCTGGCGCATGCCCCGGGTCGGCCTGGTATGGGTGTCGCTGTAGAGATCGATCATGTCCGCCAGAGGGTTCCGTCTCGGGGTCTAGGATGCGCAGGCCGGAGAGCTCGTCACGACTTTGCGCTCTCGCGCTTCATGACGGCGCGTGTCGCCGTTCGATCGCATGGCGCATGAACCGCTGGCAAGGCATCCCCTGCCTCGCCGCCACCTCCTTCGTGGCGGCGAGAAGGTTCTCCGACGGGCGAAGGCTCACCGTCTTGTCCTTGCGCCGCAACTCGAACCGCGACGGCACCGAGTTTTGTGCCTCGTACGGTGAAGACGACCAAAAGATGCCGTCCCCCTCCGTGAGACCTACCGTCTGGCAGCGCTTCTCGCCCCGGGTGCGGGTCGGGGACGACGAACCAGATCGACCTGCTCGATTTCCGCCGGAGTGAGGCCGTGCTTCTGGCGCTTCGCCGTTGGCTTCGTCCCGGTCCAAGCGGTTGAAGTGCACCCTGGGGCGGAGCGTGCTTCGAGTGCATATGAACTCAAGGGGTGGAGATCGTCGACAACCGGTCGACGGCGTCATGAGAGTCCCGCCGTGCTGCGCATTCAGGCTCGGGGCGGAGCCAGACCGCGGTGTCGTGGAAGACGCCGCCGCCGTTCGGCGGAGCCGGGTCGGCCGACACCAGGACGTTGACGCCGAGCCCCTCCACGAAGCCGGCCTTCGGCCAGATGCTCTCGACCACCAGGACGCCGGGCTGCTGACCGTCCCGCACCTCGGTGTGGACGACGACCGAGCCTCGCCGGTTGCCGAGCCGGACCAGGTCCCCGGCCACGATCCCGAGCCTTCGCGCGTCGGCCGGATGGACCAGCACCGTCGGCCGCCGCTCCTTCGCCCGCGAGGTCGGCATCTCGGTGAAAGAGGTGTTCAGGAAATTGCGCGCGGGCGCCGCGACCAGACGGAACGGGTGCTCCTGGTCGACCTCGTCGATGTTCGCCATGTGATCCGGCAGGCGCGGCATCTGCGCGTGGTCGGGACCGATCGCCGCCCAGTCGGGCCTGAAGCGGAAGCGGCCGTCCGGCGTCGGGAAGCCGTCGAGCCTGTGGCTGGTGCGGAAGTCCGGCATGGCGTCGTGGCCGCCGGCCCGCCAGACGGTCCCGGCGTCGGGCCAACCCGAGCGTCGAAGCAGATCGTCGATCAGCTCCCACTCGGTCATCTCGAAGCCGGGATGCGGAGGCGCTCCGAGGCGCCTCGCGAGCGCGCAGATCACGGAGTGGTTGGTCCGGCACGCGGCGTAGGGCTCGAACAGCCGGCGCGCGATCTGCATCCGGGTGTGGCCGGACGCCTGGTAGATGTCGTCGTGCTCGAGGAACATGGTCGCCGGCAGGACCACGTCGGCGAAGCGCGCCGTGTCGGTCATGAACTGCTCGTGGACGCAGACGAACAGGTCGTCGCGCGCGAGGCCCTCGTGCACCAGGGCCAGCTCCGGCGCCACCGCGGCCGGGTTGGTGTTCTGGATCAGGATCGCGGTGACCGGCGGACCCGCGCCGAGATCCCGTCCTTCGCCGGTCAACACCGGGCCGATCCGCGACTGGTCGAGCACCCGGATCGTCGGGTCCTTGAGGTCCAGCCCCTCGATCACGGTCTTGTCGAAGTGGTAGAGGTCGGCCTGGTGGTAGTGCGAGCCGCCGCCTTCGTGCTGCCAAGCGCCGCTCACCACCGGCACGCAGGACGCGGCGTGCATCGCGGCGGCGCCGTTCCGCATCCGGGTGAAGCCGTAGCCGAAGCGGAAGTACGTCCGCCTCGTCGTCCCGATCAGCCGCGCGCAGGCTTCGATCTCCGTGGCCGGGACGCCGGTGATCGCCGCCGCCCAGGCGGGGGTGCGGCTGGTGAGATGGTCTTCCAGCTCGTCCGGGACGTCGGCGTAGCGTGACATGTACGCCCGGTCGGCGAGGTCGTCCCGGAACAGGACGTGCATCACGGCGCAGGCCAGCGCACCGTCGGTTCCCGGCCGCGGCGCGAGGTGGACGTCCGCCGCCTCCGCGGTCGGCGTCCGGTAGGGGTCGATCACGACCAGCCGCGCGCCCCGCGCCTTCCTCGCCCGCGCGACGTGGGTCATGACGTTGACCTGGGTGTGCACCGCGTTCGAGCCCCAGAGGACGATCAGGTCGGCGTTCTGGATCTCCATCGAATCGGTGCCGACCCGGAGCCCGTGCCCCGCCTTCCAGCCGGCATCCGCGATCGAGGTGCAGAAGGTCGCGTGCATGCCGGAATAGCGCATCGCGTGGCGCAGCCGGTTGATTCCGTCCCGCTGCACGAGGCCCATGGTGCCGGCGTAGAAGTACGGCCAGACCGTTTCGCTGCCGTAGCGCCCGGTGGCCCGCAGGAACGCCTCGGCGACCAGGTCGAGGGCGTCGTCCCAGGCGATTTCCCGGAACGCACCGTCGCCCTTCGCCCCGTCCCGCAGCAGCGGCTGGCCAAGGCGGTCCGGATGATGAAAGCGCTCGGCGTAGCGCGCGACCTTGGCGCAGATCACGCCCGCGGTGTACGGGTTCCGCTCCGAGCCGCGGACCTTGCCGAGCCGCCCGCCGTCGAGCTTCTCGACCTCCAGCGCGCAAACGCTCGGGCAGTCGTGCGGGCAGACGGAGGGGAGGATCTGGACGGCCATGCCCCGAGCTTAGATGCGTCGGGCAAGTTCGGCTAGAATGCCGCAGAGGGTCGAGCCGGTCGCCTCGCGCCGCTCGCCGGAGTTCCACCCGCGGGCAGGCCGCGGCGTCTGCGGCCTCCGGCTCGTCAGCCGGGTCCGATGGCCCCGGCGTGAGGGTGCATGAGGTCGGCCATGCCGACGAAGCCCCCGTCGTCGTCGCGGAGGACCGCCGACGGGCAGGCGTAGCCGCCCGGGTAGATCGTCGGCTCGACCGGCTGCACCGGATGCTGTGCCCGGAGCGCCGCTATCACCTCGTCCGGCAGGCGCGGGTCGACGTCGACCGTCGGCTGGCCCCAGACGTTGATCCGGGGCGTGTGGAACGCGCCCTCGAGGTCGAGCCCGCAGTCCGCGAGCATCGATGCGATCTGCATCACCGCCGGCAGGATCCGCCGCCCGCCCGAGGCGCCGAGCGCGAACCACGGACGCCCGCCCCGCACTCCGATCGCCGGGCACATGTTGGACAAGGGTCGCTTGCCGGGCGCGATGCTGTTCGGGCGCCCGGGGCGCGGATCGAACCACATTACGCCGTTGTTCATCAGGATCCCGGTCGAGGGCGAGACCACCTTGCTGCCGAACACCGAGAGCAGGGTCTGGGTGAGGCTCACCATCGTGCCCTGGCGGTCGACCGCGCAGAGGTGCGTGGTGCAGGCGGGAGCGCGCCCGTCGTCGACGTCGCCCATGGTTTCGAGCCGGCGCTCGTGGGCCTGGAGCAGTCCCTCGGCCCAGGCGGCGTAGGTCGCCGCATCCGGCGCGCCAAGGCCGATCGCACCCGCGACCTCGAGCGCATGGCCGAGGGTGGGCCCGGCGGAGAGGCCGGGCGCGGCGAGCAGCCGGGCGTCGCCGCGCGCTAATTCCAGAGGAGCCCCGAGCCGCGCGTCCGCCCCGGCCAAGTCGTCCATGGTGAGCACGGCACCCTGGGCGCGGAGGTCTTCGACCAGCAGGCGGGCGAGCTCGCCGTCGATCAGGTCGCGCGGGCCAGCGTCTGCCAGACGGCGGAGCGTGGCCTCGAGGGCGCCGAGCCGGAGCGGGCCCGCCTCCGGGACCGGCGGCAGGCCGTCGGGCAGGTAGACGGCGCGGGCCGAGAGCCGGTCGAGCTCGCGCGCGGCGATCGCGATCCGGAGCGTGGTGTGCCAGCTGACCGGACAGCCGTCGCGGGCGAGCGCGATCGCGGGCGCCGCCAGATCGGCCCATGGCATCGAGGCGAAGGTCCGGTGCGCGAGGTCGAGCCCGTGCGCCTGTGCCGGCGCCGCGATCGCGAGGGGCCCGGAGACGTTCCGGTCGTCCTCGACCGCCGGCCAGCCGAAGAGGTCGGAATCGCGGCCCGCGGCGAGGGGATAGGCGGCAGGATCGAGCGCCCGGGGGGCCACCATCCCAAAATCGAGCACCTTCGGCGCGCCGTCCGCCGGCGCCACCAGCATGAACCCACCGCCGCCGAGGCCGCTCATCCAGGGCTCGAGCACGGCGAGCGCCAGCGAGGCCGCGAGCGCGGCGTCGACGGCGTTGCCGCCCGCCTCGAGGATCGCGGCGCCGACCCGGGCTGCCTCGACGTGCTGGGCGGCGACCATGCCGCCGCGGGCGCGGACCGCGGGTCGCGTGACGGTGAAGGTCTGCAGCGGAAGCCGCCTCGTCGGTTCGCTCATGGGCCCGGATCATGGCGGGCTGCCGGCGGACGGACAAGGTCAACCATGCCGGTTAACCAAACGCAGAGGCGCAGCCGGCAGAATGCGACGCATGGGCCAGATCATCCTTAGCGCCAACCTGAAAGGCGGGACCGGCAAGAGCACGATCGCCGTGAATCTCGCCTGCGCGCTTGCGCGGGACGGATTCGAGGTGGTCCTGGTCGACGTCGACCCGCAGGCGACCGCGGTCGAGTGGGCCGCCCGTGGCGGCCTGCCGGTGCGGGTGGCCGGCGAGGCGCCGATCGACCTGCACGGCCAGGGCCGCTGGCCGAAGCGCGCGGTCGATCTCGCCCGGGAGACGGAGTTCGTGGTCCTGGACCTGCCGCCGCTGGTCGGTCGGATCCTCGCATCCGGCCTGATGATCGCCGACCTGGTGCTGATCCCGCTCACCCCGTCCGCGGTCGACGTGGCGCCGACGCGCGAGGTTCTCCGGCAGGTCCGGATATCGCGCGAGAGTCGGCAGGGGCGGCGGCCGAAGGCGCTGCTGGTCCCGAACCGCGTCGACTACGACGCCCGCTACGACGAGGCCACACAGGCCGCGGTCGAGGCGCTGAAGGAGCGATGGGCGCCCCCGCTCCGGCGGGATACCGATTTCGTCAACGCCTTCGCCTCGGGCACCTGGGTCGGGGACTATGCGCCGCGGGGCCGGGCCGCGCGCGATCTCCTGAAGCTGAAGCGCGCGGTCCTGGAGCGCCTGGAAGTGGCGCTGCCCGCGTTCGATGAGGTGGCCGCGAAGATCCCGGCCTGACGCCGAACGTCTTTGCAGCGCCGGGCGGCCCGCGTAGACCGATCCCGTGCGCCGCGCGGGACGATCTTCATGAGCCTCTACGAGCGCCGGATCCTGCCCGGCCTGATCGACCTCGCGATGCGTCAGAAGCGGCTCGCTCCGCTGCGCGAGGCGCTGGTCGGCGAGGCCCGGGGCCGGGTGCTCGACCTCGGCATCGGCCCGGGGCTGAACCTTCCGCTCTACCGGCGCGACCTCGAGGAGGTCGTCGGCATCGACCCGTCGCCGGAGCTGCTGCGCCGCGCCCGGCGGCACACCGCCTGGACTCACTTCCCGGTCCGGCTGCATCAGGCGCTCGCCGAGGACCTGCCCCTCGACTCCGGCTCGATCGACACCGTCGTGATGACCTGGACGCTCTGCAGCGTCGGCGATCCGGCGCGCGCCCTCGCGGAGGTGCGCCGCGTGCTGCGGCCGGGCGGCGCGCTTCTGTTCATCGAGCACGGCCGCGCCGAGCGGGATGCCACGCGACGCTGGCAGGACCGCTTGACGCCGCTCTGGCGCCGCGTCGCCGGCGGCTGCCATCTGAACCGCGCCGTCGATCGGCTGGTCGAGGGGGCGGGGTTCGCGCTCGAGAGGCTCGAGACCGGGCATCTGGTCGCCGGCCCGAAGGTCCTGACCTACCACTACCGGGGCCGCGCCGTCGTGGCCTGAACCTCCTGCCCGGCCGCGCGATTCGCGATCATGGAAGTCGCACACATGCGGAATACGGTGCGTCGGGCGGAAGAACCCTCGCTCCTGGAGGCATCGCCACCGTGAAAAGGCTGGATGAGATCTACGGACCGGTCGTCGTCGAGGATCGGGACGACATCGGCTCCAACCGCTCGGCCAACACACCCTTCCTCGAGATCGCTGCCCACCGGGTGAGCCGGCGGACCGCGCTCAAGGGCTTCGCTTCCGCCGCCGCGTACGGTGCGGCCGGCGGCACGCTGACCAGCCGCATCGCCTACGCCGGGACTCGCGGTGACCCGTCGACCCTCGGCTTCGACTCGATCGAGCAGGTGATCACCGAGGACCATCGCGTGGCGCCCGGCTACACGGCCAAGGTGCTGATCCGATGGGGCGATCCGGTGCTGCCCGGCGCGCCCGAGTTCGACCCCATGAACCAGACGGCCGAGGCGCAGGTCAAGCAGTTCGGCTACAACAACGACTTCCTCGGCTACTTCCCGTTGCCGAAGGGCTCGAACAGCTCCGAGCACGGCCTGCTGCACGTCAACCACGAGTACACCAGCCCCGAGCTGATGTTCCCGGGCTGGACCAGGACGGCGGCGGGCGAGGAGGCCCGAACGGCTGCGGCCGACGCGGCGCGCCAGGCGGCGCTCGCCGCCGGTGAGGATCAGGCGACCGCAGATCAGGAGGCCCAGGCGGCGGCCGACGAGGTGGATATCTGGGCGGCGGTCGAAGCCGCGAGCATCGCCGCGCAGACCCCGGAGCAGTCGGCGATCGAGATGATGGCCCACGCCGGCTCGGTGATCGAGGTCAGGAAGGAGAACGGCTCCTGGTCGGTGGTGCCGGACAGCCGGTACGCCCGCCGGATCACGCTCGACACCGAGATGCGGATCGCGGGCCCGGCCGCCGGCCACGACCGGATGAAGACCAACTACGACCCGACCGGCACCAGGGTCTTCGGCACCCTCAACAACTGCGCCGGCGGCAAGACGCCCTGGGGCACTGCGATCATGGCCGAGGAGAACTTCCACGGCTACTTCGGCGGCCTGCCGGAAGAGGGCGTTTCGGACGTGATCGGGATGGAGGCAACCAACTACGAGCGCTACGGCGTCGGCGCGGGCCGCTATCCCTGGTGGCGCTCGGTCGAGCGCTTCGACGTGACCAAGGAGCCGAACGAGGCCAACCGCTACGGCTGGATCGTCGAGTACGACCCCTACGACCCGAACTCGGTGCCGGTGAAGCGGACCGCGCTCGGCCGCTTCAAGCACGAGGGAGCCACCTCGGTCGTCAACAAGGACGGCCGGGTGGTCTTCTACAGCGGCGATGACGAGCGGTTCGAGTACCTCTACCGCTTCGTCACCGCCGGCACGTTCGACCCGAACGACCCCGACGCGGCGCGCGACCTCCTCGACGAGGGCACGCTCGGCGTCGCCAGGTTCGACGAGAACGGCGTGCGGTGGCTGCCGCTGGTCTTCGGCGCGGGGCCGCTCAGCGAGGAGAACGGCTTCAAGAGCCAGGCCGACGTCCTGATCGAGACCCGGCGCGCCGCCGACCTGCTCGGGGCGACGCCGATGGACCGCCCGGAGGACGTCGAGCCGAACCCGGTCAACGGTCGGGTGTACGTCATGCTCGCCAACAACTCACGCCGGAAGGAGGAGCAGGTCGACGCCGTCAACCCGCGGGCCAACAACCGGCACGGCCAGGTGGTCGAGCTGATCCCGCCCGGCGGCGAGGGCGCCGAGGCCGACCATGCCGCGGACACGTTCACGTGGAACATGTTCCTCCTGGCCGGCGACCCGGCGCAGGCCGATTCCGGGGCGCAGTACCACCCGGCGTCGGAGGCCTGGCTGTCCTCGCCCGACAACTGCGCCTTCGATGCCGAGGGGCGGCTCTGGATCTCGACCGACCAGGGGTCTGCCCAGGCCAAGAACAAGATCCCGGACGGGATGTACGCCTGCGACATCTCGGGTGAGGGGCGGGCGCTCTTG
>DASUSF010000141.1:0-3735 GCA_036375275.1 Geminicoccaceae bacterium
GCCCGGCGGCAGCGGCACCTCGAGCCCGCCGAACGCGACCCGGACCGGGCGCCGCGCGGCGAGTGGCTCGGCGACCTCGCCGACCGCCGGCGTCCAGCTCAGCCGGGCGAGGTCCGACCCGTCGGCCAGCGCTGCGAGCCGCTCCCGCTCGCCGAGCCCGGGCGCGCCGGGACGGATCAGCAGCACGTCGAGCCCGGCGAGGGTCTCGGTGACCAGGACCTCGCCCGGCTGCTCCGGTGCCAGGTCCGCAAGGGCGGCGCGCAGCGGCCCGAGCAGGCCGACGATCGCCGGGCGCGCGACCGGACAGTCCGCCAGATCGACGATCCTCCGCGTGCCGGCTTCGCGGAGGCCGAGGCGGACCGGCCCACCGCCGCTTCGCTCATAGGCGAACCGGATCCGGCGCCGGCTTCCGGGCGGGGTCACGAGCGGCGGCCGGACCCCGACCCCGACCAGCCCCCGGCGACGCAGCGCAGCCTCGACCTGCGCCACGATCCAGGCACGGTAGGCGGCGGGATCGAGATGCTGGAGCCGGCACCCGCCACAGCTGCCGAAGTGCCGGCAGGCGGGCGTGGCGCGCGGCCGCCGCGCGATCCAGTGGTCCACCACGGCGTGCGGCGCGCCGCCGGAGCCTCCGCCGAGGCGGATCAGGACGCGGTCGCCGGGGAGCGTCAGCGGCACGTGGACCGGCCGGCCGGCGATCCGCGCGAGGCCGTCGCCGCCGGCGCCGAGCGCCTCGATCACGACCTCCACCGTCCGCTCGGGCACCGTCCGCTCGGGCACCGTCCGCCCGGGGCCGCGGGCGCGGACCCGGCGCCTGGGGGGGCTCCCGGCCGATCTCGCCATGGTCAGGGCGCCGGCGCCGGCCCGAAGCGGATCATGCCCACGAGCCGGCCCCGGTCGGGATCGATCAGGGCCAGGAAGGGGCTGCCATCGCCGGCGGTGCCGAGCAGCAGGAGCCGACCGTGCGCCGGATCGGGGACGACCTGATCGATCCGCGCGCCATCGGGCAGCGGGACGAAGCTCTCGAGCGGCGGCGCGGGCGCCGGCGCCGCCGGCGGCGGGGGGTCGGCGCCGATCCGCAGCACCATCAGCACCGCGAGCGCCGTGGTGCCGACGATCAGGAGGATGCCGGAGCCGATCACGAACGCCTTGAGCGGGAGCGAGACCTTGTCCACGTTAGCCGTGCGGGTCGAAACGATGCGCGCCCTCCGGTTCGAGGTCGCGCGACGGCGGCGTCGAAGGGCGGCGGCGGCGCTCGAGGTGGCGTCGCTCCGCCGACCGCGAGCCCAGGCGCCCGATCCAGACCACGAGTGGCCGACGATGTCCAGAACCGTGACCCTCAGGGTCGGGCCCGCCGAGGCGGGCGACCGGATCGACCGATTCCTCGCGGCCCGGCTCGAGGCGGTCTCGCGGGCGCGCATCCACGGCCTGATCCTGGCCGGCGAGGTGGCGCTCGACGGCGGCACGGTGGACCACGCGGCGGCGCGGGTGCGGCCCGGGCAGGAGGTCACGGTGCATCTGCCGGCGCCGGTTCCCGCGGCGCCCGAACCGCAGCCCCGGGCGCTCGACATCCTGTTCGAGGACGACCATCTCGTGGTGCTCGACAAGCCGGCGGGGCTGGTCGTGCATCCGGCGCCGGGGCATCCGTCGGGGACACTGGTCAATGCGCTGCTGGCCCACTGCGCGGGCTCGCTGTCCGGGATCGGCGGGGTCGCGCGGCCCGGCATCGTGCACCGCCTCGACCGGGACGTCAGCGGCCTCCTCGTGGTCGCGAAGCACGACCGGGCGCATGTCGGCCTCGCCGGGCAGTTCAGCGTGCACAGCGTGGAGCGGGTCTACGAGGCGATCGTGCTCGGACCGCCACCGGCCGCGGCCGGGGTGATCGAGGGGCCGATCGGGCGTCACCCGCGCAACCGGAAGCGCATGGCGATCGTCGCCTCGGGCAAGCCGGCGAGGACCCGCTGGCGCGTGATCGAGGCTGCCGGGCGCGCGGGCGCCCGGCTCGGGCTCGAGCTCATGACCGGGCGCACCCACCAGATCCGGGTCCACCTCCAGTCGATCGGCCTCGGCATCGCGGGCGACCCGATCTATCGGCCACCCCGGCTTCCGCCCCTGTCCGAGCCGGCACGCAGCAGGATCGGCGCGCTCGAGCGGATCGCCCTGCACGCGCGCACGCTCGGCTTCGCGCACCCGGTGAGCGGCGAGCGCCTCCGCTTCGACCGGCCGCCGCCTGCCGTGTTCCGCGAGCTGTTCGAGATTCTCGCCTGACCCCAGCGCAGCGTTCATTTCTTGTTAACCATCATGTGGTTAACCAAACCTGCATGGCAGGGATCCACCACTTGGACTGGAATTTGCTGCCGCGGAACGCTATCCTCTGGGGCTTGCTCATCGACTTGTGGAGTCCGTCCACTTTGGCGAACTTTCTATCCGTTCCGGCGCAGGGCTCCAGCCTGTCGCGCTACCTCGAGGAGATCCGGCGCTACCCGATGCTGGAGCCCGAGGAGGAGTTCATGCTGGCCAAGCGCTGGCAGGAGCATGGCGACGTCGAGGCGGCGCACCAGCTGGTCACGAGCCATCTTCGCCTGGTCGCGAAAATCGCCATGGGGTATCGCGGCTACGGCCTGCCCCTCAACGAGATCATCTCCGAAGGCAACGTCGGCCTGATGCAGGCGGTGAAGCGGTTCGACCCGGACCGCGGGTTCCGCCTCGCCACCTATGCCATGTGGTGGATCCGGGCCGCGATCCAGGAATACATCCTGCACTCGTGGTCGCTCGTGAAGATGGGGACGACGGCGGCGCAGAAGAAGCTGTTCTTCAACTTGAGGAAGCTCAAGGGCCAGATGCAGGCGATCGAGGAGGGCGATCTCAAGCCCGAGGCGGTCAAGGCGATCGCCGAGCGCCTCGACGTCACCGAGGGCGAGGTGGTCGAGATGAACCGCCGCCTCGAGGGCTCGGACCATTCGCTCAACGTGCCGCTCCGCGCCGACGGCGACACCGAATGGATGGACTGGCTGGTCGATGAGACCCAGAGCCAGGAGACCACCATCGCGGAGGCGGACGAGTACGACCACCGGATGTCGCTGCTGCATCGGGCGATGGGCGTGCTCAGCGAGCGCGAGCGGCACATCCTGAACGAGCGGCGCCTCAAGGACGAGCCGACCACGCTCGAGGAGCTGAGCACCCAGTACGGGATCAGCCGCGAGCGGGTCCGGCAGATCGAGGTCCGCGCGTTCGAGAAGCTGCAGCGGTCGATGAAGGGCCTGGAAGCCGAGCAGATCGCCGCCGCGACGATGAGCCGCCCGCCGGCGGGCGCGGACCTCCGCTCCGGCGCCTAAGTCCCGCCGTCCAGCGCCTGCCCCGGGCCCGCTCCGGCCGAGGTCGGGCTCCGGCCGATTGCCGTGACGCCCTTCAGGCGGGGGTGCGCCGCGCAGGCGGCAGCAGTTCTCGCAATATGGACCCGCCGCGGAGGTGGGAGCACGGCGCCCCGGGCGCGAGAAGCCGCTCGATCGGATGGAGGATAGCGGCCCACTTAGGACGATGCTCGCCGGAAGGCGGTGGCGTCCGACCAGATCCTACTCTAGCCCGTTTTCCAGGCAGGTGGAACCACCTGCCGGCTCGGGAAAACGGCCAAGTCGTGGAAGAAGAGCGGATTCACCCGATCCGAACCGCCCGCAGGCGGTTCCGTCATATCGGGATCCGCTCTAGTCTAAGGGACGAACTGCTCCTTGAGGATCC
>DASUSF010000142.1:0-5743 GCA_036375275.1 Geminicoccaceae bacterium
CGGCCGGTGAAGCCGGTCTCGATCAGCCGGTCGACCAGCGGCATCGGCCGGTCGACGGCGTGGAACGGGTCGTCCCGCGGGAGGCTCGCCCGCAGGCTGGCGGCGACGTGCGGCAGGAGGTCGATCCCGACCAGGTCGGCGAGGCCGAAGACGCCGGTCTTGGGGATGCCGAACGGCCGCGCGATCACGAGATCGGCCTCCTCGACCGGCGTCCCGCGCTCCAGCGCGGAGGTCATCGCCGCCTGCATCCAGAACGAGCCGATCCGGTTGGCGATGAACCCGGGCGTGTCCTTGCAGCGGACCACGGTCTTGCCGAGCGCGCGATCCGCGAAGCCCGCGACGGTCCGGACCGCGTCGGCGCGGGTCGCCGGCCCCGCCACCACCTCGAGCAGCCGGAGGTAGCGCGGCGGGTTGAAGAAGTGGGTGACCAGGAAGTCGCGCTGGAAGCTCTCGGGCAGGCCGTCCGTGAGCCGGGCGAGCGGCAGGGTCGAGGTGTTCGAGGAGACGATCGAGCCGGGCCGCCGCGCCGCCTCGAGCTTCCGGTACAAGGCCTGCTTGAGCTCCAGGTTCTCGACGATCGCCTCGACGATCCAGTCCGCCTCGACGATCCGCCCGAGATCGTCCTCGAGGTTGCCGGGCTCGACCAGACGCACCGCCGCCCGGCTCATGAAGGGCGCGGGCTCGGTCGTCTTCAGGCGCTCGATCGCCGCCCGCGCGACCGCGCTCCGGTCCCCGCCGTCCGCCACGACGTCGAGCAGCAGGACCGGGACGCCGGCGTTCGCCAGATGGGCCGCGATGCCGCCGCCCATCACGCCCGAGCCGATGACCGCGGCGCGGCGGACCGTCACGGCAGCGCTTCCAGAACCGTCGCGATGCCCTGACCGCCGCCGATGCACTGGGTGGCCAGGGCGTAGCGCCCGCCGTCGCGCTGCATGACCGCGGCCGCCTTCCCGGTGATCCGCGCGCCGCTGGCGCCGAGGGGATGGCCGAGCGCGATCGCCCCGCCGTCGCGGTTCAGGGTGTCCATGCCGATGCCGAGCTCCTGCACGCAGGCGATCGCCTGGGCGGCGAAGGCCTCGTTCAGCTCGACCACGTCGATGTCCTCGATCGCGAGCCCCGCCCGGTCCAGCGCCTTCCGGCTCGCCGCGACCGGGCCGATCCCCATGACCTCGGCCGCGCAGCCCGCGACCGCGACGCTCCTGATCCGCGCCAGCGGCTCGAGCCCGTGCTTCGAGGCGTAGTCCTCGCTGCAGACCAGGGTCGCCGCCGCGCCGTCGGTCAGCGGCGAGCTGGTGCCGGCGGTCACGGTCCCGCGCTGATCGAACGCCGGCTTGAGCCCGGCGAGCCCGTCCCGGCTGGTCTCGGGGCGGATGCAGCCGTCCTCCTCGACCAGATGGCCATTCGCCCTGATCGGCACGATCTCGTCCCGCAGCCGGCCCTCGCTCCTGGCGGCGGCGGCCTTGCGCTGGCTGTCGACCGCGAACGCCTCCTGGGCCTCCCGGGTGATCTGGTACCGCTCCGCCACGTTCTCCGCCGTCGTGCCCATGCCCACGTAGGCCGCCGGGTAGCGCTCGATGAGCGCCGGGTTCGGCAGGGGGTTGAAGCCCCCCATCGGGATCCGGGTCATCGACTCGACGCCGGCGCAGACGAACGCCTCGCCGGCATCCATCTGGATGGCCCCCGCCGCCATGTGGATCGCCTGCATCGACGAGCCGCAGAAGCGGTTGACGGTCGCGCCGGCGACCGTGGCCGGCAGGCCGATGAGCTGGCCGACCAGACGGGCCATGTTCAGGCCCTGCTCGCCCTCGGGGAAGGCGCAGCCGAGGATCAGGTCCTCGAGGTCATTCGGCTCGACCGCGGTCCGCTCGATCAGCCCCTCGATCACCGCCGCCGCGAGGTCGTCCGGTCGCACCCGGACCAGCCCGCCCTTGTGGGCGAAGTGGAAGGGCGAGCGGGCATAGCCGGCAATCACGACGCTCTTGTGCATGACCTGTTCCCGATGCAGCCGCCGGAGCGGCTCCCCTTGGTGGTCGCCATCCGGTCGCCCTCATGTAGTCAGCCGGGGCCGCCCACGCACCTCGGCGCCGGCACCGCTCCGGCACCGCTCCGGCGGACGCCCGTCCCGGCCCCGAGGTGCCGGATCGCCTCCTGCTCGATCCGCCCCAGCTCCTCGAGCGTGAGCTCGATGTCGCGGCGCTGGCGCTCGAGCTCGCGGATCCGGCTCCGGACCCGCTCGAGCAGCAGGCGGGTCTGCCGGATCTGGCCGTCGGCGAGGGCATAGCACTCGAGCCACTCCCGGATCTCGGCGAGGCTGAAGCCGAGCCGCTTGCCGCGGAGGACCAGCAGCAGCCGCGCCCGGTCGCGGTGGCCGTACACGCGCATGGTTCCGATCCGACGCGGCTGGATCAGGCCCGCGCTCTCGTAGAACCGGATCGCGCGCGGCGTGACCTCGAGGGCCGCCGCGAGCTGGCTGATCGTGAGCTCGCCGCCGTCGCCGGTCGGCGCCGCAGGCTCGCCGGCATCGCTCATCCGGGCGCCTCGCCGGCGGCGAGCAGCTCCCGCTTCAGGATCTTGCCGACGGCGGACTTCGGCAGGGCGTTCCTGAACTCCACCACCTTCGGCATCTCGATCGGCGAGAGCCGCTCCTTCAGGAACGCGAGCAGCGCCGGCGCGTCCAGCTGGTGCCCGCCCCGGCGGACGACGTAGGCCTTCACGGTCTGGCCGCGATAGGCGTCGGGAACGCCGACCACGGCCGCTTCGGCGACCGCGGGATGCTGGTAGAGCGCCTCCTCGACGGTGCGCGGGTACACGTTGAAGCCGCCGCAGATGATCACGTCCTTCAGCCGGTCGACGACGAAGCCGTAGCCCTCGTCGTCGAGGTAGCCGATGTCGCCGGTGTGCAGCCGGCCGGCGCGCAGCGCCTCGTCCTCGGCCCCCGCGCGGCTCAGGTAGCCGGTCATGGTCTGCGGCGCGCGGACGCAGATCTCGCCGGTCTCGCCCGGCCCGAGCACGGTCGTCCGGTCCTCGAGCGACACGACCTCGAGCGCGGTGCCGGGGAGCGGCAGGCCGATCGAGCCGCGCTTGTGCCGCCCGCCGATCGGATTGCACGTGACGACCGGGCTTTCGGTCAGGCCGTAGCCTTCGACCACCGTGCAGCCGGTCGCCCGCTCGAACTGCTCCTTGACCTCGAGCGGCATGGCGGCGCCACCGGCGATGCACAGGCGGAGCGACGACAGGTCGAACCGGTGGAGCGCCGGGTGGTTGTTGATCGCCGCGTACAGCGTCGGCACGCCGGGCATCACGGTCGGCCGCTTGCGGTCGATGGTCCGGAGCACCTGGGCGAGGTCGAAGCGCGGCAGCAGGATCAGCTCGGCGCCGATCGCGGTGCCGTAGTTCAGGACCACGGTCAGCGCGAACACGTGGAAGAGAGGCAGCACCCCGAGCACGCGCTCGCCCTCCGGGTGCGCCAGCCGGTTCCAGGCGACCAGCTGCCGGGCGTTGCTGAGCAGCGCGGCGTGGGTCAGCGCCGCCGCCTTGGGGACGCCGGTGGTGCCGCCGGTGTACTGCAGGACCGCGACGTCCCGCTCGGGCTCGACCCGGACCGGCTCCGGCGCGGCGGACCCCAGGATCAGCTCATGGAAGCCGAGGTTCCCGGCCCCGCCGTCGAACCGGGCGATCTCGCTCCGCTTGACCCACGGATAGAACAGGTTCTTCGGGAACGGCAGCGCATCCGCGAGGCGCGCGACTACCACCGTCTCGAGCGGCGTCCGCCCGATCAGGCCGTCGAGCTTCGGCAGGAGCTGCTTCAGATCGAGGGTCACCATGATCGTCGTGCCGCTGTCGACCACCTGGCGCTCGATCTCGGGCGGCGCGTACAGCGGGTTGTAGTTGACCACCGTCCCGCCGGCCTTGAGCACGGCGAAGTAGGCGATCACGAAATACGGGCAGTTCGGCAGGAGCAGGCCGACCCGCGTCCCCGCCCGGACGCCGATGCGCTGGAAGCCCGCCGCGGCCCGGTCGACCAGGCGGGCGACCTCGCCGTAGGTCCAGGCCTTGTCCAGAAAGTCGATGAAGCGGCGGTCGGGAAAAGCGGCTGCGGCGGCGTCGAGCAGGGTCCAGAGCGGCGCCGGCTCGCTCGCGAAGCCCCACCCGATCCCGGGGGGATAGCTCTTCAGCCAGAGCGGCTCGCACGTCTCGACGCGCTCGATGACCTCGTTCACCCGAAGGTCCCCGCTGTCGCTGCCCACGCCCCTCGCCGCGGCCCGCCCGGCCTGCGCTTCGCGACGCCTGCCGGATCGCCCCCGGCGCCGGAACGATCCCATTGTCGGCGGCGCCGGTTAAGCAATCCCTAACCCGCCCCTGACGTAAACGTCAACACAGGACCGTCAACGTCAGCCCGGCTCCAGGCCGAGCTCGCTGAAGGGGACGAACCAGACCATCTCGCCCGCTTCCACGGCGGTCCGGGATTCCGGGATCTCGATCAGGCCATCGGCTTCCTGGAGCGAGGTCAGGATGCCCGAGCCTTCGCGCTCGATCCGCCGGACGGCGCGGGGCACGCCCTGCCCGTCGCGCTCCAGCGCGCCCCGCAGATACTCCAGGCGCCCGGGCTTCTTGCGCATCCTGAAGCCGGCCGGCACCGGAAAGCGGGTCGGGCGCGGCCAGTCACCGCCGCCGAGCCGGGTCAGCACCGGCCGGGCGAAGCGCAGAAAGCAGATCACCGCCGCGACCGGGTTGCCGGGCAGCCCGATGAAGACGCAGTCGTCGAGCTGGCCGAGGGCGAGCGGCCGGCCCGGCTTGACCGCGATCTGCCAGAAATGCAGGCGGCCGAGCTCGGCGACGGCGCGCACGAGGTGGTCCTCGTCGCCCCGCGACGCGCCGCCCGAAGTCACCAGCGCGTCGTGCGACGCGGCCGCTGCCGCGATCCGCTCGCGGACCACCTGCCTGCGGTCGGGAAGGATGCCGAGGTCCGTGACCTCGCAGCCGAGCCGGGCGAGCAGCCCGGCGAGCATCGTCCGGTTCACGTCGTAGGTGGCGCCGGCGGCGAGCGGCGCGCCGGGCTCGACCAGCTCGTCGCCCGAGGAGAGCACCGCGACCCTGAGCGGGCGAAAGACCTCGAGCGACGCCCGCCCGGCGACCGCGGCGACGCCCACGTCCTGGGCCCTGAGCCGCCGGCCCGGCTCGAGCACCACCTCGCCCGCGCGCATGTCCTCGCCGGCGAGCCGGCGGTTGGCGCCGCGCTTCAGGCCCGCCGGGATCACGACGCTCCCGCCTTCCCGCGCGACGTCCTCCTGCATCGCGACCGTGTCGGTCCCGCACGGCAGCGCCGCCCCGGTCAGCACCCGGAGCGCGTGCCCCGGCGGCACCGCTGCCGGGAAGGGGTGCCCTGCCGCGGCGCGACCGTCGAGGAGGGCGAGCCGGAGCGGCGCCTCTGCACCGGACAGATCGAGCGCGAAGGCGAAGCCATCGACCGCCACGTTGTCGAAGCCCGGCGCATCCCGGCCGCTCACCACGCGCTCGGCGAGCAGCCGGCCATGGGCGGCGGCAAGGGGGACGGTCTCGGTGCCGGCAATCGGCGCGATCCGGGCCTCGAGCAGGGCGAGCGCCTGGTCGGCCGGCATCCGCTTCGGGTCGTGGGCGAAGCAGTCGTCGAGCAGCCGCCGGTCCGCCATCGCCTCATCCACCCGCGACCAGCGCCCGGAGCGCGCCCCGGACGCTGCCGGCCTCGAGCATCCGGATCCCGGCC
>DASUSF010000143.1:0-2607 GCA_036375275.1 Geminicoccaceae bacterium
GGACAGCTCGCCGACGGCCGGGTGTTCGACAGCTCCACCGAGCGCGAGCCGATGCGCGCGACCCTCGGCCAGGGCGAGATCATCCCCTGCGTCGACGAGGCGCTGGTCGGGATGACCCCGGGCGAGGAGAAGAAGATCGAGGTCGCCTCCGACGAAGCCTACGGGCCCCGCCGGCCTGAGCTGGTCCAGCAGATCGAGCGCGCCAAGATCCCGAGCGAGGTCGATCTCGAGGTCGGCACCCGGCTCGGCGCGGTCGGTGCGGACGGCCAGAAGATCGAGGTCACCGTGGTCGAGATCGCCGAGGACACGGTCACCCTCGACGCCAATCACCCGCTCGCCGGGCAGGACCTGGTGTTCGATCTCAAGCTGCTCGAGGTGGCCTGAGCGATCCATCTGTCGCCCCCGCCGGGATCAGGGCGCGTGGCGGCGGGCCGCGGCCGGCCTTGAGCGAGCGGGAGCCCGACCGCCGTCAGCACGCCCCGGCGGCGGCCCGGAACGCCGGGCCGATCCTGGACGTGCTGCGCACCGTCCTGCCGGACGAAGGCCTCGTGCTCGAGGTCGGCAGCGGCACGGGCGAGCATGTGGTGGCCTTCGCGGCGGCGCTCCCGCGGCTCGGCTGGCTGCCGAGCGATCCGGACCCGGCGGCGCGCGCGAGCATCGCGGGCTGGACGAGCCACGCCGGGCTCCGGAACGTCGCTCCGCCCCGCGATCTCGACGTGCTCCGGCCCGGCTGGGGCGCCGGCCTGCCGGCGGTCGCGGCCGTGCTCGCGATCAACCTCCTGCACGTCGCGCCAGACGCGGCCGTCATCGGGCTGCTGGACGGCGCCGCGGCGTGCCTGCCGCCGGGCGCGCCGCTGCTCGTCTACGGGCCCTTCATCCGCCACGACCGGCCGACCGCGCCGAGCAACGTCGCGTTCGACCGGATGCTCCGGTCGTGGGACCCCGCGTTCGGGCTCCCCGATCTGGACGCGCTGGTCGAAGCCGCGCGGCCGCGCGGCCTGCTCCTCGAGCGGATCGTCGAGATGCCGGCGAACAATCTGACCCTGGTGCTGCGCCGGGCCGCGGATGATGCGGGCTGACGACGGCCGCCACGCCACCTACATTTGCTGGACGTGCGCGAGGAGACGGCGATGACCGACGACGATCAGGTGCTGGCGAAGCTCGCGGACTGGCGCGACCAGGGCAAGAAGGCGGCGGTCGCGACGGTGGTCCGGACCTGGGGCAGCTCGCCCCGCCCGGTCGGGTCGATGCTCGGCATCAGCGAGGACGCCGAGATGGTCGGCTCGGTGTCCGGCGGCTGCATCGAGGGCGCCGTGGTGCGCGAGGCGCTCGAGATCATGGAGGGCGCGCCGCCTCGCCTGATCGACTACGGTGTCTCCAACGAGCAGGCGTGGGAGGTCGGCCTCGCCTGCGGCGGCAAGCTCGAGGTCTACATCGAGCCGGTCACCTGATCCGCGAGAGCAGCGACACGAACGCCTGAACGACGTCACCGCCGGGTTCGGCCCGGCGAGCCAGGATGGCCGGGCGGAAACACCTGGAGCCGGCCACCCCTGGAGCCCGGGCCTGGGGCAGGCCTGGCACGCACGATGCGAATCCACGTCTGCGCATGTGCAGGGGATTACAGCTCGACGATGACGCCCTCCTCCGGCGCCAGGGCGAGCCGCCCGCGGACCGCCTCGCCCTCCCGCTCCAGGGAGGTGGTGAGCCGGATCCTGCCTTCGGCCGGAAGGGCCAGTACGTGCGCTTCGTGGCTGAGGTTGAGGGCGACCAGGAACCGCCGCTCCCCCTCGCCGCGAACGTAGGCCAGCACCCCGCGCTCGCTCCGGACCTCGTGGTAGCCGCCGGTCGAGAGGGCCGGCTCGCTCCGGCGGAGCAGGATCAGGCGACGGTGCAGCGTGAGCATGGAGCGCGGGTCGTCCCGCTGCGCCTCGACGTTGACCGCCGCCGCGTCGGGCGCGATCGGCAGCCACGGCTCGCCGCTGGTGAAGCCCGCGTTCGGCCCGCCCGTCCACTGCATCGGCGTCCGTTCCGGATCGCGCCCCTGGCCGAGCCCCGGGAGCCGCCGCTCGACCGGGTCCTGCAGCCGCTCGGGCGGGACCTTGACGTCGGTCATCCCGATCTCGTCGCCGTAGTACAGGGTCGGCGTGCCGCGGAGCGTCAGCAGCAGCATCGCCGCGACCCGCGCCTGGGCGAGTCCGACCCGGGTCGCGATCCGCGACTTGTCGTGGTTGCCGAGCACCCAGTTGGGCCAGCCGCCCTCGGGCAGCGCCGCCTCGTACTCGTGGATCAGCGCGGCCACGGTCGACGCCTCCCACGCCGACAGGATCAGCTGGAAGTTGAACGGCAGGTGCGTGCCTTCGAGGTTCGGGCCGTAGTAGGCGACCAGACGCTCGATCGGCAGGTAGATCTCGCCGATCAGCACGCGGTCGTCGAACTCGTCGACCACCCGCCGCAGCCCGGCGACGACCTCGAGGATCTCGGGGCGGTCGGCGGTGTAGTGGGGCAGGAGCCGGTGATAGGGCTGCATGCCCTCGACGAAGCCGGGATTGGGCGGGTTGTCGCGGAACTGGTCATCCTTGATCATCTGCCAGATCACGTCGACCCGGA
>DASUSF010000144.1:0-16266 GCA_036375275.1 Geminicoccaceae bacterium
CCGCTCGGCGTCAGCTATCAGCAGGCGTTGAGCCGCTACATCACCGAGGACCTCGGTGGTACGATCTCTGCCGACCGCTACCCCGAAGGCGGGAGCGACCGGATCACCACGGCCGAATGAGTGGCCATCGCAAGCGAGGACCCCGATTCCCTTGATCATGCTGTTCGGGCGCGGTCGCGCCCTTCCTGCTCTCCGCCGCTCCGCGACCCGGCGCGTCCGGCGGGGCACCAGCGGCTTCACCCTGATCGAGCTCCTGGTGGTGCTCGTGATCCTCGGGCTGCTGTCCGCGTTCGTGGCACCCCAGGTGCTGAACTATCTCGGACGGGCCAAGACCGATGCGGCCTCGGCGCAGATCCAGAACATCGCCTCGATCCTCGACCTCTACCGGCTCGACACCGGGCGCTATCCGACCGAGGAGGAGGGGCTGAGCGCGCTGCTCGAGCCGCCGCCGGACGCCACCACCTGGAACGGCCCCTACGTCAGGCGCGAGGACGCGCTGACCGACCCCTGGGGCGAGATGTACCGCTACCGCTTTCCCGGCGAGCACGGGGATTTCGACCTGTACACGCTGGGGGCGGACCAGGCCGAGGGGGGCGAAGGCGAGAATCAGGACATCACCAGCTGGTGAGCGGGCGGGGCCGATGCGGGCGCCAGGGCAATTCCCGATCGGGCGGAAGCGCATCGGCCCAAGACCACCTTCCCCCCCTTGGAAGAGAATTGCTCTGCTCCAAGGGCTCATGGCGGATTCACCCGATCGGAACCGCTCCCAAAGTAGTTCCGTCCTATCGGGATCCGCTCTGGGCTTCACGCTGTTCGAGCTGCTCGTGGTGCTCGCGATCATCGGCCTGGTGCTCGCCACCATGCCCGGCTTCCTGATCCGGGATTCGGACCGGGTCGAGCTCGAGAGCGCGGTCAGGAGCGTCGCCGCCGGCCTGCGCGAGGCCCAGAGCAACGCGCTCGTGTCCAACCGCGAGCAGGTGTTCGCGCTGGACGTGGAGACGAGGCGCTTCCGCGTCGCCCCCGGGAGGCCGCTCCGCCAGCTCGACCCCGACCTCGAGGTCGGCTTTCGGACCGCCCGCTCCGGTCTGCTCGCGCCGACCGCCGGCACGATCCGCTTCTATCCGGACGGCAGCTCGACGGGCGGCCGGATCCGGCTCGCGCGGGGGTCCCTGATCGCCGCGGTGACGGTCGACTGGCTGACCGGGGAGGTCAGCATCGAGCGACCCGCGCCGCGCGACGAGTCGGAGCGCCTTCGTGACGGATGAGCGGGCGCAGGGCTTCACACTGCTCGAGGTGGTGGTCGCGCTGATCATCTTCTCCCTCACCTTCGGGGCCTTCGCGCAGATCTTCTCGACCGGGTTTCGCCAGAGCCGGACGGCGGAGCGGATTGCGGAAGCGACCCTGGTCGCCGAGAGCGTCCTCGCGCGGATCGGCAACGAGGCCCGGCTCGAGGCCGGCCGCTTCGGCGGCGAGGCCGGGGCGGGCTTCCGCTTCGAGGCCGAGATCGAGCCGGCGAGCGAGCCCGACCCCGACTATGGCTACGTCGCGTTCAGGGTCCGGGTCACGGTGTTCGAGGCGGATGCGACTCCCGACTCCGGCATCCGGCTGACCACGCTGCGTCTCGGGTCGGTGCAGCGATGAGCAGCGCCCCTGGCGAGCGGGGCTTCACGCTGCTCGAACTCCTGGTCGCGATCACCCTGCTCGGGCTCCTCATGGCCGGGCTGCTCGGCAGCCTCCGGCTCGGCGCGCGGGCCTGGGAGACCGGGGCCGGGCGGCTCGAGGCGAGCGCGCGCCTGATCACCATCCAGGGCTTCCTCCGCGACCGGCTGACCCACGCGATCCCGCTGTTCCTGCCGGACCCGGCCGGCCGCGAGAGCCTCGCCTTCACCGGCGGCCCGGAGACGATGACCCTGCTCACCACGCTCCCCGATCAGCTCGGCGCCGGCCTCCACGTCGTGACCCTCGGCGTGCGCGAGGACGATGAGGGTGTCAGCCACCTCGGCTTCGCCTGGCGTCCGCTCAACCTCGATCCCGACGGCGTGCCGCTGCCGACGATGGAGGCCGGGCGGCGCGACCTGATCCGCGACATCGCCGGGCTGGAGCTCGGCTACTTCGGCGCGCGCGGACGCGATCCCGAGCCGGCGTGGCACGAGGCCTGGGAAGACGAGCAGGTGCTGCCGACGCTGATCCGGCTGCGCGTGGTGCTGGGCGAGGAGGACCCCCGGCGCATCCCGGAGCTGGTCGTCCGGCCGATGATCGACCTCGCGCCCGCCTTCTAGAGCAATTTCCGATGAGACAGGACCGCATCGAACCGCGACGTTCTTCCGCTCATCGGAAGAAAATTGCTCTGTTTCATCGAATCCGAGCGGATTCACCCGATCGGGACCGCTTGCAGGCGGTTCCGTCAAATCGGGATCCGCTCGAGGCCGGCGGAGCGGCGGGCGGGCCGTGCCGGCGCTTCCGGAGCGGCACCCGGGCGTGATAAGGCAGGCCTCTGACCGGGGCAGGTTGGAAGGGCAGCCCATGGCATCGGCGCTTGCCGCGGGCCGTCAGGCCATCGGCAGCTTTTTCGAGTGGTGGTTCGGCGAGCTGGCGGGCCTGGTGCCGCGGCGGCTGCGCGCCGCCGGGCGACGCGACCGGCCGCGCCTGGTCCTGCTGGTCGAGGGCGAGCGGGTCACGCTGCGCGCGATCAGCGGCGCCGTCGAGCGGCCGCTCGAGAGCGGCGTGCCGGCCGACCCGGCTGACCAGCAGCGTCTGCGCGCGGCGCTCAGGGGCCGGAGGCGGGGGGCGCGCCGGGCGACGACGGTCCGCCTCGCCCACTCCCTCGGTCTCCGCCGGGTGCTCGATCTGCCCCTGGTCGCCGAGGCTGATCTGCATCAGGCGCTGCGCTTCGAGATGGACCGGATCACGCCGTTCAAGGCCGAGGAGGTGCTGTTCGCCCACCGGGTGGTCCAGGCGGACCGGGAGCAGCGCCGGCTGAGCGTGGAGATCGAGGTCGCACCCCGGGCGGCGGCCGAGCGGGCGTTCGAACTCGCGCGGGAGCTCGGCCTGGACGCGCAACGGCTCGAGCTCGCTGCCGCCGACGGCGGGCCGGGGCGGCTCGATCTCACGCCTCGGGAGATCGACGCCTCCGGGCGGACCGGCCGGCTCAACGGGATGCTCCTGCTGCTCCTGTTGGTGCTCGCCGTGGTCGCGGTCGGGTTGCCCCTCAACCGGCAGCGGACGGCCGCCCTCGAGCTCGAGCAGGAGGTCGCGGCGGCGCGCGCGGAAGCCGAGAAGAGCATGCAGCTCCGCACCTCCCTCGAGACCCTGACCCGGTCCGCGAGCTTTCTCTCCGAGGTCAAGGCGAGCACCCCGATGGTCGCCGCGGTGCTCGCCGAGCTCACCCGGGTGATCCCGGACCAGGCCTACGTCAGCCAGCTCCAGCTGCGCGAGCGCGACCTGCAGATCCACGGCCTCGCCGACACCGCTTCCGACCTCATCGGCCGGCTTTCGGCGTCGCCGCTGTTCCGCGCACCGCAGTTCCGCTCGCCGGTGACCCGCGATCCCCGCAACCAGAAGGAGCGCTTCCACATCCAGGTCCAGATCGCGGAGGGCGCCGGCTGATGCTGCGCCGCGGCACCCTGGTCAGCCGCCTGCTCGCCCTCACCCTGCTGGTGGTGGCGCTGCTGCTGACCTGGCGTCTCGCGGTCGAGCCGATCGTCACCAGCTTCCGCGACACCGCCGAGCAGATCGCCAACTCCCAGAACCTGCTCGAGCGCTACCGCACGCTCGCCGCCCAGCGCCCGCGCCTCGCCCGCCAGCTCGAACGGCGCCAGGAGGCGAGCGACGCCAGCATCGGCTTCCTTCAGGGGCAGGACGAGACCCTCGCCGCGGCCGCCCTCCAGGAACGCGTCGGCACAATCATCGACAACGCGGGCGGCGAGCTGCGCTCGACCCAGATCCTGCCCGCCACGGCCGCCGACGACGAGCTCGCGATCCGTCGCGCCGGCCTGCGGCTGCAGTTCGTGGTGGCGGTCGACGGCCTCGAGGCGATCCTCTACCGGCTCGAGACCACCGAGCCCTACCTGTTCATCGACGAGCTGAGCATCCGCGAGCAGCGCGTCCGGCGGCGGCGCAATGAGCCGGAGAGCGAGACGCTGCTCGACGTCGGGCTCCAGGTCTACGGCTTCGTCCGCATGAAGGCGGCGGAGCAGCGGGAGGCACGGCGGAGCGGCTGAGGACCCTGGGTCCCGACCGGACGATCCCCCACCACTGCGGGGTGGCTTCGCCGGCCGAGCCCTGGACGCCCCTGGTATCCGGCGCCGGAAAAAGCTACATTCGAGCGGGGACGACCCGGCATTCGAAATCTTCATGCGGAAGCGCTCAGTGACGCCGAACGCGCCTCTTTCGACCGGCCTCCTGCTCCTCGGCTGCGCAGCGCTCGGGGGGATCATCGCGCTCGAGCTGAGCTCGGAGATCTCGCTCGCCCCGGGGGTGACCGCGGCGGCGCCGGCCGCGCCGGACATCCCGGAGGTCGCGATCGAGCCGTTCGTGCCACCGCCGCCGGACAGCTTCACGGAGATCGGCGAGCGCCCGCTGTTCGTGCCCACGCGCCGGCCGTTCGTGCCGCCGCCGGAGGCCGAGGCGGAGGCCATCCCGGTCGAGGAGCCGCCGCCGGAGCCGCTCCTGGCCGAGCTGGTCGGGGTCGTGCTCGCCGGCGAGCAGCGCGCGGCGCTGGTGCAGGAGGAAGGCGCTGCGGGTCCGCGCCGGCTCGCCATCGGCCAGACCGTCGACGGCTGGCGGGTCGAGGAGGTCGAGGCCGGCCGCGCCTTCTTCCGCCGCGGCGACGAGGTCCAGGTTCTGGAGCTGCGGCGCGATTGAGCGCGCTCGGGCCCGCTCGTCGGCCAGCGAGGACCACGGCCGCCCGTCCCACCGGCGACGCATCAGGCGGCGGGTGAGGCGTTCGGCATAAAAGTCACATCTGCAACCAGAAGTCGGTTCTCTCACTTGCTTTCGGGGAGGAAAGGCGGATGAATGGCGGCTCTAAACCGCCGGTGGCAAATGCGGTGGGGTGGAACGCCCGGACCGATGCGTGCGCTCGTCTTGTGCTTCGTTCTTTCGCTCGCGGCCTGCCAGCCGTGGCCGCCCTGGCGCGAGCCCGACCTGCCCGCTGAGCGCACGGATCCTCTCGCCGCACCGCAGCCCCCCGTCCCGCCGACGCCGCCGGTCGCGCAGCAGCCGCTCAGCCTGACCCCGGACGAGCCGGACGCGCGGCCGCCGCCGGTGATCGATCGCGGCACCGGAGCGCTGATCGGCGCGCCGCGATCGCGCTCGCAGCTCAGCCTGACCTCCGACGTCGAGGGCGAGATCACCCTGAACGTGGTCGACGCCGATCTCCGGGAAGTCGTCCGCCTGATCCTGGAGGACACGCTCGGCGTCAACTACATCATCGATCCGCTGGTCGAGGGCACGATCACCGTCCAGACCAGCCGGCCGCTGCCGGCGGAGGATCTCATCGCCCTGCTCGACGGCATCCTGCGCCTGAACGGCGCGGCGCTGATCCGGGCCGACCAGCTGTACAAGGTGGTGCCGATCGACCAGGCCATGAGCAGCGGCCTGATGCCCGAGGTGCGACCGGTGGACGAAGCGGGCGAGGCCGGGTTCTCGGTCCGGGTCGTCCCGCTCGAGTACGTCGCGGCGGCCGATATCGCGGAGATCCTGACCCCTTTCGCGCCGCCCGGGGGCACGGTCCAGGTCGATCCGGAGCGCAACCTCCTGATCCTCGCCGGCGCGCCCGAGCAGCTGCGCACGCTCGTCGATCTGGTCGAGATCTTCGATGTCGACTGGCTGCAGGGGATGTCGTTCGGCCTGTTCCCGCTCGATGCGGCTGAGGCCGAGCGGCTGGCGGGCGAGCTCGGTCAGATCTTCGGCGTCGAGGGGGAGGGCGCCGGCCCGCTCGCGGGCGTGGTCCGCTTCGTGCCGATCCAGCGCCTCAACGCGGTGCTCGTGATCTCGCCCCAGGCCAGCTACGTGACCCGCGCCGAGACCTGGATCCGGCGGCTCGACCAGGGCGGCGAGGGCGACGAGCCGCGGGTCTACGTCTATCCGGTCCAGAACGGCCGGGCGAGCGACCTCGCCGACGTCCTGAGCCAGCTGTTCGACGTGCAGTCGACGACGGTCGGCGACGGCGACCTGCTCGCCCCGGGCCTCGACCCGGTCGATCTCCGCTCGTCCTTCGACCAGCCGGGCGGCAGCCTTCTCGACCAGCCCGGCGAGCGGGACCCCGACCGCGATGTCGGGGAGGGGCTGACGGCGCCGCCCGCGCCGCGGCGGCGCGCCACCGGCACCTCGTCCCTGCCGCGCGATCTGGTGCCGGGCGCGGGAGGTGCCGACGAGGCGACCCGGATCATCGCGGACCAGACCACCAACTCGCTGGTCATCCGGGCGACGCCGCGCGACTACCGGCGGATCGAGGCCGCGCTCCAGCAGCTCGACATCCTGCCGCTGCAGGTGCTGATCGAGGCGACCATCGCGGAGGTCAGCCTGCGCGACGAGCTCCGCTTCGGGCTGCAGTGGTTCTTCCAGTTCGGCAACGCCGAGGTGCGGCTGTCGCCGGCCCAGGGCGGCGCAGTGCGCTCGCAGTTCCCGGGCTTCTCCGCGATCTTCACCAGCACCAACGACGCCCGGGTGATCCTCGACGCGCTCGAGCAGATCACCGACGTCAACGTCGTCTCGTCGCCGCAGCTCCTGGTGCTCGACAATCAGACGGCGCAGCTCCAGGTGGGCGACGAGGTCCCGATCGTCACCCGGACGGCGCAGAGCACGTTCGACGAGGACGCTCCGGTGGTCAACACCGTGGAACAGCGCCAGACCGGTGTTATCCTGACGGTGACGCCGAGGGTCAACGCGGGCGGGCTCGTGATCATGGAGATCGAGCAGGAGGTGAGCGACGTCGAGGAGACCACCACCTCCGACATCGATTCGCCGACCATCAGCCAGCGCCGGATCGCGAGCACCGTCGCGGTGCAGAGCGGGGAAGCGGTCGCGCTCGGCGGCCTGATCCAGGACGACGTCGAAGCGAGTCGGAGCGGCGTGCCGTTCCTCGCCCGGCTGCCCCTGATCGGCTGGCTGTTCGGCCAGACCTCCGACGTCGCGCGGCGGACCGAGCTGCTGGTGCTGATCACGCCGCGACTGGTGCGCGATCCGAGCCAGGCGCGGGCGGTGACGCTGGAACTGCGTCAGCGCCTCAGGGGCCTCCAGCCGCTCGACGCGCGGCTCCGCTGAGGCGGCCGTGCCGAGGCCGGGTGAGCGGGGCCTGGCACTGCTCTCGGTGCTCTGGGTCAGCGCCCTGATGGCCACGCTCGCCGCCGGCTTCGCCACCGACACCCGGACCGAGAGCCGGCTGGCCCGCAACCATCTCGAGAACGCCCGGGCGGAGGCGCTGGCCGACGCCGGCGTGCACCACGCCGCCCGCCGTCTGTACGGCCGCGACCCGGCGACGCCCTGGCGCGAGACCCGGACCCGGTACCGCTTCAACCTCGGCGGCGGCCGGGTCAGCGTCGAGCTGGAGGACGAGGAGGGCAAGGTCGATCTCAACTACGCCCCGCCGGAGCTGCTCGAGGGCCTGATGCTGGCGGTCGGCGCCGATCCGGAAACGGCCGGGACCCTCGCCGCCCGCATCCAGGACTACCGTGACCCGGATCAGGACCCCATGCCGCTCGGCGCCGAGGACGACGACTACTTCGCGGCCGGCCTCGAGCACGAATCCAAGGATGCCCCGCTGCTCACCCGCAACGAGCTGCTGCTGGTGCTCGGCATGAGCGAGGAGCTGTACCGGCGCCTCCTGCCGCACGTGACCATCTTCAGCGCCAGCGAGGCCGTCGACCCGCTGCGCGCCTCGCCGACGGTCCTGCGCGCGATCCCCGGCATGACCGAAGAGGCGGTGGAGCTGCTCCTGAGCCTCGGCCCGGAGGAGGACCCCTACGACGTCCTGGACGAGGAGGTCCTGATCGCCGCCGAGGCGTACTTCCTGTTCTCGAACGAGAGCATCTTCATGGTCCGCAGCACGGGCGAGAGCGAGCACGGGGGGATCTTCGTCCGCGAGGCGGTGATCGAGCTGATCGGGGAGGAGGACCGGCCTTTCCTGGTGCACGACTGGCGACGCGGCCAGCTGCCGCTTCCCGGCGCGGCGACGGGGGAGCCCGAGACGACGCCGGAGGACGGCGCGGATCCGACCTGACCGCCGGCTCAGGCGACCGGCGGCGCCGCTCCCAGCAGGACGTCGAGGGACGGCTCGACCACGTCGAGCAGGGTCGCGAGCCGGACCGGGTCGGCGCCCCCGGCAGCCACCTGCACCAGCGTGCGGTCGTCCCGGACCTGAAGGTCGAAAGGGTCGGGACCCCCGCCGCCGAGGCCGTCCAGCAGCCGGTCGAGGTCGAGGCGGTCGATTCCCGGCACGAAGTCCAGGATCAGGTCGCCCGCGTCCTTCAGCCCCTCGTAGGCGAACACGTCCGGGCCCTTGCCCCCGCTCAGCCGGTCGGCGCCCGGCCCGCCGAGCAGGAGGTCGGCGCCACCGCCGCCGAGGAGCTCGTCCCGACCGCCGCCGCCTTCCAGCAGGTCCGAGCCGGGCCCCCCGCTCAGCTGGTCCACGCCGCGGCCTCCGTCGAGCCGGTCGTCGCCCCCGCCCCCATGCAGCGCATCGCCCGCCGCGGCGCCGATCAGCAGGTCCCGGTCGCCCCCGCCCCTGAGCGAATCCCTGCCGCCGCCGCCGCGCAGCAGGTCGTCGCCGCGCCCGCCGCTCAACAGGTCGCCGCCGCCGCTCCCGGTCAGCTCGTCGTCGCCGGAGCGCCCGATCAGGCGGTCGGCGCCGCGGGCCCCGAGCAGCAGGTTGTCGGCACCGTTGCCGATGATCTGGTCCCTGCCGTCGCCGCCGTGGACGTTCTCGATCACGGTCGCCTGGCTGAGCCGGAAGGTGGCGCCGTCGATCCGCCCCGAGCGCGCCCCGAGGTCGAGATCGGCGCCGACCGTCACCGCCGCGGCGTTGATCCAGTCGGTGCCGGAGCGGTCGTCCAGCACGGCACCCCCGGCGTCGAACCGGTCGGTGAAGAACCAGGTGTCGTCCTCGCTCGGCGCGCGCCCGACCAGGGTCAGCTCGACCTCCTCCAGGCGGCTCGGCCCGAACCCGGCGGCGTCCTGCAGCAGGACCGTCCAGGTGCCGTCCGCCCGCTCGCCCCAGTGCCAGACCGAGCGGCGCTCGATCATCTCGCCGGACAGGTCGGTGAACTCGGTGAGGTTGGTCGGCCCGCCGCGGCCGGGCGGCGCGGGCACGTACCAGAACAGCGGCGAGGTCGTGCCGCCGGGCGAGGTCAGCTCGACGTCGACCGTCTCCGGATGCCGGCCCTCGATCCTGACGCCGAGCACCACGTTCTCGACGATCAGGTCGGACTCGACCGGGATCCGGACCCGGAGCAGCCCGTCGTCGATCCGGTCGAGACCGCGCCGGACGGTGAAGGTCTCCTCGAAGCGCGGCGTGTCGCCCTCGATCAGGCGCCAGCTCTCCGCGAGCCGGACGGCGGCGTGGGCGTCGACCTCGCCGGCGCCCGCCTGCAGGTCGAAGCGGAACCCGCCGAGGTCGTAGACGTCGGCGTCGTTGACGACGCTCAGCACGCTGTCCCGCGGGCCCACCGGCTCGGCGCTGATCGCCAGGATGTGCTGGACGTCGAAGGGATCGAGGCGCTCGCCCGCGGCCTGGTTCATGAGCGCGGTGACCCCGGCGACCAGCGGGGTCGAGAAGGACGTCCCGAAGACCTCGCCGGAAAGGTCGCCGTTGCGGTCGACCGCGGTCGCGGTCACCACCTGGCCGGGTGCCGCGACCAGGGTCGCGGTGCCGTAGGAGCTGAAGCCGAGTGGCGCGCCGTCGAGATCGAGGGCGCCGACCACGATCGCGCTCGGGAAGTTGTTCTCGATGTCCGAGGTCGACCAGACCACGTCGGCGTCGTTGCCCGCCGCCTTGACCACCAGCAGCCCGGCCTCCTCGGCGGCCTCGTAGCCGGGCTCGACGAAGCGCGGAAACACGTCGAAGAAGCTGAACGGGACGGTGGCCCCGATGCTCATGTTGAGCACGTCGGCGCCGGCATCGAGGGCGCGGTCGAGCGAATCGGCGATGTCGCCGAAGCCGAAGCCGTCGGTGCCGGCGCCGATCACGAACAGCTCGGCGCCCGGCGCGCTGCCGAACACGTCGAGGTCGCCGCCCCGGCCCGCGATCGTCGCCGCCACCGCCGTGCCGTGCACGAAGCGGCCGCTGGCCGGCGCCTCCGGGCGCTGGTCGCCGTCCTCGAGGTCGGCTCCGCCCGCGATCGCGCCGGCGAGGCTGGTGTGGTCGAAGTGGAACTGGCTGTCGAGGACCGCGACCAGGCGGCCGCTGCCGTCGATGCCCTCCCGCCAGAGGTCGGGCGCCCCGATCTCGACCAGATGGCGGAACTCCGCCGCGCGGCCGCCGCCCGGCAGCGCGAAGACCGTCGCCCGCGACGCCGCCGGCTCCCCTTCCTCGTCCTCGACCATGATCATCGGCGCACCCGGGCTTCATCTCCTGTCGCCTGACCCTACCCGCGGAGGGATGGCTTGTGCTAGCCGTGAGGCGACCCTGAAGCCTGCGCGGAAAGAGCCCGCTGATGCGCGTCCTGTTCGTGGCCTCGGAGCTCTATCCGCTGATCAAGACCGGCGGGCTCGCGGACGTGGCGGGCGCCCTGCCCCCCGCGCTCGCGGACCGCGGCATCGAGGTGCGCTGCCTGATCCCTGGCTATCCGGCGGTGCTTGGCCAGCTTCAGGACGCGCGCCCGGTCGGCCCCGCGCTCGAGCTGCCCGGAAGCGAGGGCCGGCTGCTTCTGGGGCACGCTGCGGGCATCGAGCTCGTGGCCGTCGACGCGCCGGCGCTGTTCGACCGGCCCGGCAACCCCTATCTCGGGCCCGACCGGCGGGACTGGCCGGACAACCACCGCCGGTTCGCCGCGCTCGCCGCCGCCGCGGTCCGCATCGTGGACGGCGCGCTCCCGGGCTTCGCGCCCGACCTGGTCCACGCCCACGACTGGCAGGCGGGGCTCGTCCCAGCCCTTCTCGCGATCCGCGGCGGCCGCCGGCCGGCGACCGTCATGACCGTCCACAACCTCGCCTACCAGGGCCTGTTCCCGCGTCACGTCCTGGCCGAGACCGGGCTGCCGGAGAGCAGCTTCCGGACCGAGGGCGTCGAATACTGGGGCCAGATCGGGTTCCTCAAGGCGGGGCTGTACTACGCCGACCATCTGACCACGGTCAGCCCGACCTACGCCCGGGAGATTCAGGAGCCGGCGAACGGGCTCGGGCTCGAGGGGCTGCTCGCCACGCGGGCGGCGGATCTCACGGGCATCCTGAACGGGATCGACCGGACGGTCTGGGACCCGGCCGCCGACCCGCACCTGCCCGCCCCTTACGACGCCCGCGATCCGGACGGCAAGGCGGTCAGCAAGGCCGCCTTGCAGCGCCGCTTCGGGCTAGACGAGCGGTCGGACGCGCTGCTGGTCGGCGTGGTCAGCCGGCTGATCCCCGAGAAGGGCCTGGACCTTCTGCTCGCCGTGCTGCCCGATCTGGTGAGCGGCGGCGGCCAGCTCGCGCTGCTCGGGTCGGGGTCCGACGAGCTCGAGCAGGCGTTCCTCCGCGCCGCCGCCGCGGCGCCGGCGACGATCGGGGTCCGGATCGGCTACGACGAGCCGCTCGCGCACCTGATCCAGGGCGGCGCCGACGTGATCGCGGTGCCGTCGCGGATGGAGCCGTGCGGCCTGACCCAGATGTACGGGCTCCGCTACGGCACGCTGCCCCTCGTCGCCGGCGTCGGCGGGCTGTTCGACAGCGTGATCGACGCCAACATGGCGGCCCTTGACGACGGCGTCGCGACCGGCTTCGTCTTTCGCCCGGTGGACGCGGCCGCGCTCCGCATCGCGCTCCGCCGGGCGCTCGAGCTCCATGCGGCGCCGGAGGCGTGGCGGCGGATCCAGGGCCGGGCGATGAGCCGGGACTTCGGCTGGAAGCGCTCCGCCGAACGCTACGCGGAGCTCTACGCCCGGCTGCTCGGGGGCCGGGCATCCGGGTAGTTGCGGCTGCGAGCGTTCCCGCTATGGTTGGCGCCCGCCGGCCAATGCAACCGGACCGGAGATGACCAGATGCAGGTGACGACCGTCCGGACCGAGCCCTTCGAGGGCCAGAAGCCCGGGACCTCCGGGCTCAGGAAGAAGGTCGAGGTGTTCGCGCAGCCGCACTACCTCGAGAACTTCGTGCAGGCGGTGATGGGCAGCCTCGACGGCCGGGAGGGCCAGACCCTGGTGATCGGCGGTGACGGCCGCTACCACAATCGCGCCGCGACGCAGACGATCATCAAGATGGCCGCCGCCAACGGCTTCGGCCGGGTGCTGGTCGGCCGCGACGGCCTCCTGTCCACCCCGGCGGCGTCGTGCGTGATCCGCAAGCGGGCCGCCTTCGGCGGCTTCATCCTGTCGGCGAGTCACAATCCCGGCGGCCCGGACGGCGACTTCGGGGTCAAGTACAACATCCAGAACGGCGGCCCGGCGCCCGAGAAGATCACCGACACGATCTTCCGCCGGACCCGCGAGATCACCCAGTACCGCATCGCCGAGATCGACGACGTGCCGCTCGGGCGCGAGGGCGCGACCACCTTCGACGGGTTCGCGGTCGAAGTGATCGATCCGGTCGCCGACTACCGCGAGCTGATGGAGCAGCTGTTCGACTTCGACCGGATCAGGGATCTGCTGCGCGGCGGCTTCAGGCTGCGCTTCGACGCCATGCACGCCGTGACCGGCCCCTACGCCCGCTCGATCCTCGAGGACGCGCTCGGCGCCCCGACCGGCTCGGTGGTCAACGGCGAGCCCAAGGAGGATTTCGGCGGCCACCATCCGGACCCCAATCCGGTCCACTGTGGCGACCTGATGCGCCTCATGACGGGGCCGGACGCGCCCGACTTCGGCGCCGCCTCCGACGGCGACGGCGACCGCAACATGATCCTCGGCCGCGGCATCTACGTGACCCCGAGCGACAGCCTCGCCGTGCTCGCCGCCAATGCCCGCTCCGCGCCGGGCTACGTCAGGGGGCTCGCCGGCATCGCGCGCTCGATGCCGACCTCGCGTGCCGCCGACCGGGTCGCGGAAGCGATGGACATCCCCTGCTTCGAGACGCCGACCGGGTGGAAGTTCTTCGGCAACCTGCTCGACGCGGGGCTCGCCACCATCTGCGGCGAGGAGAGTGCCGGAACCGGCTCCAACCACGTGCGCGAGAAGGACGGGCTCTGGGCGGTGCTCCTCTGGCTCAACGTCCTGGCGGCGCGGCGGCAGCCGGTGGCGCGGATCCTGGACGAGCACTGGGCGCGCTTCGGGCGGAACTTCTACTCGCGCCACGACTACGAGGCGATCGACACGGCGGTCGCCGCCGACCTCATGGAGGCGCTGCGCAACCGGCTCGACTCGCTGCCCGGCACGCGCATCGGCGACCTCACGGTCGAGGCCGCCGACGACTTCAGCTACAAGGACCCGGTGGACGGGTCGCTCAGCCGCCAGCAGGGGGTCCGGGTCATGGTCGAGGGCGGCGACCGGGTGGTCTTCCGCCTCTCGGGCACCGGCACGGAGGGAGCGACGCTCCGGGTCTACCTCGAGCGCTACGAGGCCGATCCGGCGCGCCACCACCAGGAGCCGCAGGAGGCGCTGCGGCCGATCATCGCCCTCGCCGACCGGGTCGCGGAGATCTCGACCAGGACCGGTCGCACCGCGCCCGACGTCATCACCTGACTCCGCCGGCGCACGCAGCCCGGCGGCGACGGCCCTCAGCCGGCGAGCCGCTGGTCGGCCTGGGCGTCCGGCAGCGCGTCCCAAATCTCGCGGGCGTAGGAGCGAATCGTCCGGTCGGACGAGAACCATCCAACGCGGGCGGTGTTGAGCACCGCCTTCTCGAGCCAGCTGTCGCGCTGCGCATAGGCCTGGTCCACCAGCCGCTGCGCGGTCCAGTAGGACGCGAAGTCGGCCGTCACCATGAAGTGGTCCCGCCCCAGGAGGTCGTCGATCAGGGAGGCGTAGCGCCGCCGTTCGCCTGACGAGAACTGGCCGCCGGCCACGGCGTCCAGCACCGCCTTGAGCCGCGGATCGTCGGCGACCATGTCGGCCGGATCCCAGCCGTTGGCGCGGCGACGGACGACCTCGCCGGCGGTCAGGCCGAAGATGAAGATGTTCTCCGGACCCACCCGCTCCCGGATCTCGACGTTGGCGCCGTCGAGGGTGCCGATCGTCAGCGCGCCGCTCAGCGCGAGCTTCATGTTGCCGGTGCCCGAGGCCTCCATCCCGGCGGTCGAGACCTGCTCGGACAGGTCGGCGGCCGGGATGATCCGCTCGGCGAGGCTGACGTTGTAGTTGGGCAGGAACACCACTTTCAGCAGGTGCGCGGTCTCGGGGTCGTCGTTGACCACCCGCGCCACGTCGTTGATCAGCCGGATGATCTGCTTCGCCCGCTCGTAGCCCGGCGCGGCCTTGCCGGCGAAGATCTTGAGGCGTGGCTGCCAGCCGCCGCGCGGATCGGCCTTCATCGCCTGCCACAGCGCGATCGTCTCCAGCACGTTCAGGAGCTGGCGCTTGTACTCGTGGATCCGCTTGATGTGGACGTCGAACAGCGCCTCCGGATCGACCTCGAGGCCGGCGCGTTCCGCGATCACGGCGGCCAGGCGCCGCTTGTTGCACCGCTTGGCCTCGGCGAACTCCGCGCGGAAGCCCGGATCGCCCGCGAGCGGCGCCAGCCCCTCGAGCAGCTCGAGATCGCGCACCCAGCCGTCCCCGATCCGCGCGGTCGCGAGCTGGGCGAGCGGCCGGTTGCAGAGCAGCAGCCAGCGCCGCGGCGTGATGCCGTTGGTCTGGTTGACGATCCGGTCGGGGAAGCAGGCGTGGAAGCCGCTGAACACGGTCTGCTTCATGAGCTCGGTGTGGAGCGCGGAGACGCCGTTGATCCGGTGGCTGCCGACGAACGCCAAGTGGCCCATCCGGACGCTGCGCCCGTTCGCCTCGTCGATCAGCGAGAGCTCCGCCGGCCGGTCCGCCACCTCGGCGCAGGTCATGATCTCGTTCAGGAAGCGCGCGTTGATCTCGTAGATCAGCTCCATGTGCCGGGGCAGCAGGCGCTCCATCAGCGCGAGCGGCCAGCGCTCCAGCGCCTCGGGCATGAGGGTGTGGTTGGTGTAGGAGATGCAGGCGCGGGTCAGCTGCCAGGCGCGCTCGAAGCCGAGGCCGTGGACGTCGATCAGGAGCCGCATCAGCTCCGGCACCGCGATCGCCGGGTGGGTGTCGTTGAGCTGGATCGCGACCCGCTCGGGCAGCGCGTCGAAGCCCTTGTGGTGCTGATGGTAGCGCCTGAGCAGGTCCTGCAGCGAGGCCGAGGTGAAGAAGTACTCCTGCTTGAGGCGGAGCTCCTGCCCGGCCGGGGTCTGGTCGTTGGGGTAGAGCACCCGGGAGATGGTCCGGGACAGCATCTGCTCCTCGACCGCACGCATGTAGTCGCCGCGGTTGAAGTGCTCGAGGTCGAAGGCGTTGGCGGGCCGCGCCGACCACAGCCGGAGCGTGTTCACGGTCTGCCCCTGCCAGCCGACGACCGGCGTGTCGTAGGCGACCGCGATCACCCGCTGCCCGGGGTGCCAGACGGCGCGGCGGGTGCCATCCGGATCGGCGGTGTGTTCGACCTGGCCGTAGAAGTCGATCGGGTAGCTGACCTCGGGCCGCTCGAACTCCCAGGGATTGCCGAAACGCAGCCAGTCGTCCGGCAGCTCGACCTGCTCGCCGCCCTCGAACGACTGCCGGAACAGGCCGTAGTCGTAGCGGATGCCGTAGCCGTAGCCGGCGAGCCCGCCGGTCGCCATGCTGTCGAGGAAGCAGGCCGCGAGCCGCCCGAGGCCGCCATTCCCGAGCGCCGCATCCGGCTCCATCTCGAGCACGGCTGCGGGATCGACACCGAGCTCGCTCAGCGCCGTCTCGCAGGCCTCGGTGATCTCGAGGTTGGCCAGGGCATCACGCATCAGCCGCCCGATCAGGAATTCGAGCGAGAGGTAGTAGACCCGCTTCTGGTCGGTCTCGTAGTTGCGCCGGGTGGTCGCCATCCAGCGGTCGACGATCCGGTCCCGAAGCGCGAGCGCCACGGCGCCGAACCAGTCGCGCTCGGTCGCGTGCCACGCGTCCTTGCCGATCGCGTAGGTCAGCTTCTCCAGGATCGAGCGCT
>DASUSF010000145.1:0-19746 GCA_036375275.1 Geminicoccaceae bacterium
ACGGCTGGCTGAGGAACCGGGCGAGCCCGATCCGGTCGTACCAGTGCCGGCGGAACCGGGGCGGCGTCGGCGGGGCCATGGCGACCGCCGGCGGCAGGCGGACGGCGCGGCCGACCGCGCGCAGCGCCCCGAGCAGCGCCGCGCCGAGCGTGACCAGGCCCGCGAGCACGAAGACGTCGGGCTCCCGCCGGAAGAAGAGATAGGGGAAGCGGAAGAAGTCCCGGTACATCTCGGTCAGGCCGCCGCCGAGCCAGGTGCCGAGGGCGAAGCCGAGCGCCATGCCCAGAGCCGCGATCACGAGGACCAGCTTGGTGTAGTGCCAGCCGATCTGGACGCCGCCGTAGCCGAGCGCCTTCAGGAGCCCGATCAGCTCGCGCTCGGTCTGGACCAGCCGGTCGAGCGTGATGTTGAGGAGGAAGCCCGCGACGACCAGGAAGATCGGCGGGATGATCAACGCCATCGCCCGCAGCTGCTCGAGCTCGTTGTCGAGGAAGGCGTGGCTCAGCTGGTCGTCCCGGCCGTAGGCGCCCCGGCTGCCGTAGCGCTCGAGCAGTCGGTCGAGGCGGTCGATGACCGTGGCCTCGTCGGCGTTGCGGAGCAGGCGGAGGCTCACCGCGTTGAACGCGCCTTCGAGGTCGAAGGCCGCGGCCGCCGCCGCGTGGCCCATCCAGACGACCCCGAAGCGGCGGTCGTCCGGGACCATGTTGCCGGGGGCGAGGACGTAGATGAACTCGGGCGACAGCGCGATCCCGACCACCTCGAGGCGCCGGCGGTGACCGTCGAGGATGGCCCCGAACCGGTCGCCCGCCCGGAAGCCGTGCGCCTCCGCGAACGGCTCGCTGATCACCACTTCGTCCGGCCGGGCCGGGTCGGGCAGGCGCCCCGCGCGGAGGTAGAGGGTGTTCAGCCGGGCCGGGCCGTGCTCGGGCAGCGAGAGGAGCTGCGCCGAGGCGGGCTCGGCCATGCCCTCGACGTCGAGGAGAACGTAGCGGCTGATCCGGGTCTCGACCGCCGCCACGCCCGGGATCGCCGCGATCCGCTCCAGGAGGCTCTCCGGGGCCCGCTTCACGTCCGCGAAGACGTCGGCGAAGCGGTGACGCTCGTAGTAGACGCGGCGGGTCTCGTCGAGCGAGCGCATCGTCCCGACCGCGAGCACGACGGTCGCGACCCCCGCCGCCAGCACCAGCGCGATCGCCAGCACCTGGCCGCGCAGCCGGACCAGGTCGCGCAGCAGCTTCCGGTCGAGCGCCCGCATCTACCAGGCGAGCTCGGCCGGCGCGCGCCGCTCGGCCGTCGCCTCGATGCTCTGGATCCGGCCGTCGGCGAAGGTGATCGAGCGCTCCGCGATCGCCCGGATCGGCGCGTTGTGGGTGATGATCGCGGTGGTCGTGCCGAGCTCGCGGTTGGCCGCGGCCAGGGCCTCCAGGACGACGATCCCGGTCCGGCTGTCGAGGGCGCCGGTCGGCTCGTCGCAGAGCAGCACCTCGGGCCGCTTGGCGATGGCGCGGGCGATCGCGACCCGCTGCTGCTCGCCGCCGGAGAGCTGCGCCGGGAAGTGGTCGAGCCGCTCCGCCAGCCCGACCAGCGCCAGCGCCTCGTCGGGGCGCATCGGGTCGGCCGCGATCTCGGTCACCAGCGCCACGTTCTCGCGCGCGGTCAGGCTCGGGATCAGGTTGTAGAACTGGAAGACGAAGCCGACGTGCTCCCGGCGATACGCGGTGAGCGCCCGGTCGTCGAAGGCGGTGAGCTCGGCGTCCTCGAAGAACACGCGGCCGGAGGTCGGCTGATCGAGGCCGCCGAGGATGTTCAGGAGGGTCGACTTGCCGCTGCCCGAGGGGCCGACCAGGACGACCAGCTCGCCCCGGTACAGCTCGAGATCGACGCCGCGGAGCGCATGCACCAGGACCTCGCCCGTCCGGTAGACCTTGGTCAGCGCCTCCGCCCGGAAGACCGCCGGTCCGGGACGCGGTCCGCCGGCATCGGGCGCCGTGGCCGGCGCCGCCCCCCTCACTTGACGGTCAGGCAGGCGCAGTCGGCAAGGTGGGCGACCTTGTGCGAGACGCTGCCGAGCAGCAGGCCGGCGAGATCGCCGAGCCCGCGCCGGCCCATGACCACGAGGTCGACGCCTTCCCGCTCGATCAGGCCGAGGATCAGCTCCGCCGGATCGCCCTCCTCGAGGAACGTGCGGACCCGCGCGACCCGCGTCTCCTTCGCCCGGCTCCGCGCGTCCTCGAGCAGCCGCTCGCCCATGGCGCGGCGAAAGCGCCGCCCGGTCTCCGCCGCCTGCTCGGCGAGGCGCTGGCCGAGGAGCCGCGAGTCGCTCCGCGCATCGATCAGGACGGAGGGATCGAACCCCTGGGTGATCTCGGTGTGGTACTCGACCGCGGCCATCTTGCGTTCCGCTTCCGAGAGCGGCTTTCGCGACAGCACGTGGACGGCCAGGAACTCGGCCTCGAACCGCTCTGCAATCGCACAGGCGAGATCGAGGGCGCGCCCCGCATGATCGGAGCCGTCGAGCGCGACCAGAATCCGCTCCATCGTCCTCACCTCCTGCCAGCCTGGATCACGGCCGGGACTCTGACCGCTTCGTCGTCATGACGCCAGACGTCGTTTCCGAGGAGGTTGTCCGGTCGTTGGCCCGGGTCCGGGCTCCAATGCCGGCCTGCGGTCGTGGCAACGAAGGCCTCGAGCTGATCCCGATATATCAGAACCGCCTGCGGGTTGCCCCGATCGGGTGAATCCGCTCGGCTTCAACGGCTTGGCCGTTTTCCCGCGCCGGCAGATGGTTCCACCTGCCTGGAAAACGGGCTAGCCCTCGATCGCCTGCAGGAACTCCTCGGACGGCTCGACCTCCGTGTGGACCAGATTGTAGTGGCAGGCGATGCAGGTGATGCCCGTCTCGAGCGCCTCGGCATGCTGCCGCTGCCCGCGCGTGCGTTCGGGTCGAATCGCCTCCATGACGTGGCAGCTCCGGCAGTGCTTGCTGTCGTCGGCGAGCATGGCCATGCGGACGCGATGGGCAGCCTCGGGGCGCACCTCTTCGAAGTCCTCCGCGGTCCGGACTCCTCCAAGAAATGCGATGAGGTCGCTCGTGCCGAGAAAATGATCCCACATCGCCAGCGTCAATCCTTCGCTGACGTGGCAGTCCGCGCACCGCGCCCGAACCCCCGTCGGTGTCTTCCAGTGCGTGGCCTCGCGGTATTCCACAGCGACCGTCGCCTCCATGGTGTGACACGTCTCGGCGCAGAACTGGTCCGTGGAGAAGTAGCGGTCGACCGCCTCGGTCGTCGGCACCGCGACGACCGCGCCGACGACCAGCGCCAGAAGGACGAAGAGCAGCGGATAGCCGCCGATGGCGGCGCGAACGCGACCGACCCAGGAACGACGCCCGCCCGCGCCCGTCTGGTGTTGCTGAGGGGTATGGGCCATCACTATCTCCGTTCGTCCGAACGCAGCGCCACGGACCGCCCATGCGGCCGGTCCGCCCCTCACGTGCGGGAACGCGCCCCTCTTGCGCCTCGTACCCGCGCCTCAGGGCCTACTCGGCCCGGACCGCCTCGATATCGGCCTCGGCCCCAATCCCCAGCGTGAGCGGGAAGGACACGAAGTGGAAACGCGTCGTCACGTTGTCGTCGTGGACGGCAAGACCGACGTTGTAGATCTCTCCCTCGCGCAGGATCTTGTCGTCCTCGGGGTGCCCGGTGTCGAGCGGGCGGGTCCAGGTCACAGTCCAGACGCCGTTCTCCCAGCTGCCCTGAGCGTCGCTGTTGTCGGCGGCGGAGCCCTCGGCGTCCTCGCGGCTGAGCAGACGGCCCGGCAGGACGTCGCCCTCCTGCCAGCCGGCCTCGGGATCGTATGCGACCGCATTCTCCTCGCGGATGATGGCGTGCGGCTTCGCGGGATCGCCGATGTCGTCGACGGTGATCGACTTCACGCCGACCTTGGCCTCGTCGAACATGAACTTCGGCGTCATGGTGCTCCGGTCGACGTTCCAGCTGAACGGGTTCTTACCTTCGTCGGAAAGACGATACTCGAACACGTAGCCATCGTCCGCCATGCCGACCGGATTGCTGCGGTGGGCGCGCCACTGCATGAGATCGACGAAGCGGCCTTCCCCTTTGAGCTGGGCGATCTCCTCCTGGGGCCTGGTCTCGTCCCAGGCCATGCTCTCGCCGGTCCGCGAGCCCGGCAGGTACTTGCGCACGTCGCTCTCGCCGAGCTCCTCCCCGAGCAGCGGGTGCGCCTTGACCGCGTCCGAGGAGGCCTCCTCCGGCATGTCGCGCATCGCGGTGTGGCAGGTCAGCCAGCAGCCATGCTCCGCGAACAGCGGTACGCTGCCGTCATCTATCATGATCGCGAGGCGATCCTCGTAGAGTGGCGGCTCCTCACCGCTCCTCACGCTCTCCTCGGACCGTGCGCCGCCGTAGAACTCCCAGCCTTCGCCAGTGTGGCGCATGTAGTCGTGCATCTGGCCCGGCCGGTCGGCCTGCGTCGGCCACTGGAAGCGCAGATAGAGGTTCTTGTCGTCGTAGGCCGCCTGCACCTCGAGATCGAGCGCACCCGTCTTGCCTTCGATCGGCGCCGGCTCGAGCTTCTCGCCGGACGCGATCAGCTTCCCGATTTCCGCTTCCTCGCCCTCGTGGCAGCTGACGCAGCTCTCGCCCTCCATGACCTGGCGGTCGGCCCGCCGGTGCGCCGGGCTGCGCAGCCAGTCGTAGCTCGACTGGCCGGGATAGAAGAGCGACACCGTGTGGCTCGGCACCGCCGACCAGTCCGACGGTGCGCCGGCGATGGCCGCTGTGCATCCGGCTGCCCAGGCGACCCCGACGCCGAGCGCGAGTCTAAGCGAATGAGCCATCGCCGCCTCCCTGTTCTTCTGAAGCCACTTCCCCGCTTCCCACGCTAGCGGCCGAAATTCCGCCGCCCTTGATCCACATCAACTGCGCAGACAAAAAGATGGGCGCGGCACCTCCCGCCGCCCCCGGCAATGCCGGCATCCTTCATTCCGCCGGGTGGCGACGGGCGGAACTACGGCGAGCCCGCTGGCGCTGGTCGTTCTACTGGAAGCGCCCACCGCCTGCCTCGCCGTCGAGCCCCCGCTCGCGGGGCGATGCCCCGAAGTGGCCTGATGGCAGCTTGCGGAGCCAACCGGCGCCCCGTGGTGCCGTGGCGCGCCGTCGCCGTCACCCCGCGCAGCAGGAAAGCTTCGCGACGTCCTTCTCGAAGGTCTGGGCGGCGAGCTTCAGGCCCTCGACGGTGGTCAGGTAGGGAAAGAGCGTGGCGCCCAGCTCCTTCGTGGTCATTCCGTGCTTGATGGCGAGCGCCGCGGTCTGGATCGAGTCCGCGCCCTCCGGCGCCAGGATGTGCGCGCCGAGCAGCCGGTCGGTGGTGCGGTCGGCGACCAGCTTGATCAGGCCCCGGGCATCGCGCGCAGCGAGGGCCCGCGGCACGGCGTCCAGGGGCAGGACGCTGGTCTTGACGTCGTAGCCCGCCACCCGGGCCGCGGCGCCGGTCAGGCCGACGCTCGCCACCTGCGGATCGGTGAACGTGACCATCGGCATCGCGGCCGCATCGTAGCGGTGCCGGTCGCCGTTCAAGGCGTTGAGCGCGGCCAGCCTGGCGCCGTACGCAGCCATGTAGACGAACTGGTGCCGCCCGGTGACGTCGCCGGCGGCGTAGACCCTTGGATTGCTCGTGCGCAGGTGCTCGTCGACCCGGATGCCGCCATTGTCCGTCACGGCGACGCCGACGTCGGCGAGGTCGAGGCCACCCGTGTTGGGGCTGCGCCCGGTCGCTGCGAGCACGACCTCCGCCTCGAGCGCCTCCGGGGCGCCGTCCGAGGCGACGTCGAGGGTGACGCCGCGGCCGGTGCGGCGGATCCGGCGGTAGGTCAGGCCGGTGCGGACCAGGATCCCCTCCTCACGCAGGTAACCGGCGAGCGCGTCCCCGATCTCCGGCTCGGCCTCGGGCAGGAGGCGGCGGCGCGTCACGAGGGCGACCTCGACGCCGGCGCGCGCGAACAGCTGGGCGAACTCGCAGCCGATGTAGCCACCGCCGATCACCAGCATCGAGCGTGGCAGCGCCTCGAGGTCGAGCGCGGTCGTGCTGGTCAGGTAGCGGATGTCCGCGATGCCGGGGATCGACGGGCGCGCCGCGGAGCCGCCGGTGGCGACGATCGTCCTGGCGACGCCGAGGATCTCGCCGCCCGCGCGCACACCTTCGGGCGCCAGTCGCGCCGGCGCCTCGATGTAGGCGATGGTGTCGTAGGCGGGCAGAAGGTCGGCGTACCTGCCCTGGCGCAGGCCCGCGACCAGCTCGTCCTTCTGAGCGACCAGGCTCGGCCAGTCGTCCAGGTTCGCCTCGCCGCGGATCCCGGCGAAGCGCGCCGCGGCCCGCGCCTGGTGCAGGCCCTCGGCGGCGCGGATCAGGGTCTTCGACGGCACGCAGCCGACGTTGACGCAGGTGCCGCCGATCGTCCCGTGGCCGATCAGGGCGACCCTGGCGCCCTGCTCGGCGGCCGTGATCGCGGCCGAGAAGCCGGCCGAGCCAGCGCCGATCACGGCGATGTCATAGCCGCCATTCCCGAAGCGGCCCGTGCAGCGGCCCCCCGATCGAGCCACGGAAGAGGGCGGCACAGACGCCCGGTGCGAAGACCGCCCGTCCGAGCCGGAAGGTCTCATCGCTCGACCTCCATCGTCCTTGACCCCGTCTCCGATGTCGGGGACCGTAGGACCTGTAGCAGATACAGGTTCAAGGACTTCCTTCGAGCGCGCACTTCATGGGAGCGGGAGCGGGGCCGTGCGACGTGGTGAGCTGGCGGAGCGAAGCGGCTGCCACATCGAGACCGTCCGCTTCTACGAGAAGCGGGGGCTCCTGCCGACGCCGCCGCGCACGGTCGGTGGGCATCGCGACTATGCGCCGGAGCACCTGAGACGGCTGACCTTCATTCGCCGCGCCCGCGAGCTCGGCTTCACGCTCCGGGAGGTCCGCGGCCTGCTCGACCTCGTCGACGGCGGCGACTGGACCTGCGCCGAGGTCCGGAAGATGACGCTCGAGCACCTCGCTTCCGTCCGGCGCAAGATCGCCGCTCTCCAGAAGCTCGGGGCGATCCTCGACGACATGGCGGCCGAGTGCGACGGCGGCGCGGTGCCCGAGTGCCCGATCATCGACGCCCTGATGGAGCGTACCCCGGCCGGCTGACTTCGGCCCGATGGCCGGTCCGCTGGCGAAGGCGCGGGCGGGAGCAGGGGTGAAGGGGGGCTGGTCGACCTGCTCAGCCGGCTCGACGTGCTCCACGCGGCGGCCCTGCGGCGGGGATGCGCGTTCCCTCGCCTCCGACGCTCGCACCTCGCAGTCCGGACCGTCGTGGTGGCGGCGGGTTGCAGGCAGCGCTGCGCGCCGGCGGTGCTACGATGACCGCTGACCCCGTGGAGATCCGGACCGAGGCCCGATGAGCGTCAGCAGCCCTCTGCAAGCCCTGCGCTTCATCGCGCTGGCGCTCTCGCCCGCCAGCGATCCCGAAGTGGGGCGGCGGATCCGCGCGCTGCTGCGCGATGGCGCGCCCGACTGGCAGCTTGTCGTGCGGATCGCGAGCGAGCATCTGGTGACCCCCGCTCTCCACGGCCACCTCGAGCGGCGCGGCCTCCTCGGCCTGCTGGAGCGCGATCTCGTCGACTACCTCCTGGCCTGCGCGGACCTAAATCGCGAGCGGAACCGGTCCGCCCGGCGGACGCTCCTCGACCTCGCCCGGACCCTCAACCGCCTCGGCATCCGGCCGGTCGCGCTCAAGGGCTGCGCCCTCCTGCTCGCCGGCGTGTACGACGATCCGGCGGACCGCATGCTCGGGGACATCGACGTTCTCCTGCCCGCCGACACGCACGGCCGCGCGATCGACGGGCTGATCGCCGACGGGTTCGCACCCCTGGCCGATCCAAGCGCCTTCCGGCACCACCACCACGTCGTGCCGCTCGCGCGCCCGGACGACACGATCTCGGTCGAGCTGCACCGCGAGGTGCTGTCGTTCGGGCTGCAGGAGCTGCTCCCGTCGCCCGGGGTGCTGGAACGCGCGCAGCCGATCGAGGTCGAGGGGGCGAGCCTGGCCATCCCGTCGCCGGAGGACCTTCTGATGCACAACCTCGTGCATCACAACCACACGCAGCAGTTCCTCTGGTCGAGCTGGCTGCGACTGCGCGACGCCCGCGACCTCGCCGGCCTCGTCGTCCGGCATCCGGATGTGATCACCGGCCCGATGGTCGAAGCTGCGGGTCGTCGGGTGGGGCGGGCGAGCGTGGAATTCTACGTCGTCCGCGCGCTCGACCTCTTCGGGGTCGAGAGCGGCGTCCAGGAGCATTTCCGGGAGCGGGGCCTGCTCCGCCGGACGCGGCTACGGTGGCACCTGCATGACCTTCACGCCGACGGCCGGCTGCTGGGGCTCCAGCAGGCCGTATGGTCGGGCGCGAAGTGGCTCACGTGGCTGGGATGGTCCCGCTCTGCGACGCACCGGAGACACGTCGCACGCAAGATCCTCCGGCGGCTCGAGAGGACCGGCGCGGCGCGGAAGTGACTCCGCCGCCTGCGCCCGACCTCCTAAGGCTCAGCCGAACAGCCGCGCCAGCAGGCGCTTGACGAACGCGAGCCGCGCCTTTCTGCGGCGTGACCGCCTCCCCCGCCAGCCCTGCTTCCCCGAGCTCGCGGCTTCGGCCCGGTTCGCGACCAGCAGCACCGTCATCGCCGGCGCGGTGTAACTGGCAAAGCGCCCGATCTTCAGCATGGCTTTGCGTCGCTCCAAATCGACCGGACGCTCTTGACGCTCATTCATTACGAGGTGCTCCCAAGGACCTGCTTCTGCAAAGGAGAACACGAGGAAGCGCATGATGCAATCGCGTGGATGACTTAAAGGCGGAGCCCCGTTTGTCGCCGGGCGCGAAGAAGTAATGCTTTTGGAGTTGATGTGCGCCGCAGTGACGGAGGATCAACCGAACGTCGACAGTCGCCGCCCAGGGCGCCGCGGTCGATCATGACGGGGCGCAGGGCCCGGCGCGCCGTGAGCATCGTCCTCGAGGGGAGCGGGGATGATCGGCGGGCGAAGGGCCGGCGCCGATGAGGCCAAGTGCCGACGCGCGGCGACCGTCGCGCCCGGCGGGACGGATCATCCCGGGCATGAAGCGGATGCATCCGGACGGGATCGCTCCCGGCGATCCCGCCTGACCGGATGCTGCCCTAGTGCTGCCAATCCAACGGAACATTCTTGCCGGTGAATGTCCCGGGCACCACGAAAACCTGATCCTGGCGGGCCGTCTGATCCGGACGCTCGAACGAGCGTCCGGGACGGACCCCTAGTTGCCGTGGACGGGGTTCTCGTTGTTGCCGAAGTGCGGATTCGGATTCGAGCACTGGTCGGACGTGCCCTGGTTGACGCCACGGCAGCCGCCGGGCGAGGCCGCAGCCGCGGCTCGGTTGGCCACCAGCAGGGTCGTCATGACGGGCGCCGTGTATGCGGCGAACCGGCCCATCTTCAGCAGCGCTGACCGACGGGCCTCATCAACATCAGGGGCGGAGCCAGCCATCGGGGGCTTCCTTCAAATAATGGACCGACCGTTTATAGCCCCGTCCGCCGTGCTTTGCAATAGAGCGTCGACGACCCACCAAAGTCGAAAGGATGATACGTCCTCCTCAACCAATAAGTCATTTGCGCTTCGCCGCGCCCGGGTCTGCTCCGCTTGAGGCGGCCATCGTCTCCCGCCGGATCGGTGGCGCGGGCCGGCGGACGCCCGGCGGGGCGCCAGCGCATCAACCGGCCCGCAGCCGCCCGAGGAATGCGATCGCCTCGTCCAGCGAGCCGTACACCAGCTCGAAGCGCGACGTCTTGTGGATGACGCCGAGGAGGCGCTCCAGATCGTCCCGCTGCAGCGACGCCCAGCTCCGCGCCCGGATCAGGTGGGTGAACGTGCTGAAGGGGTCCAGCTCCCGGTGCTGCAGCGCTGCGCCCGGCGCGTAGCGCGGCACCACGAACGCCGCGATCTCCGCAGGCCTGCCTGCGATCATGGCGGGATCGACCGCCCGATAATGCTCCGTCTCGCGGCCGGGCGCCCGGTCGTCGGGATCCGGCAGGCCGGGCACGCGCCCGGCGAGCACGTGCCAGCTGCCGCGCTTGAGCGACTGGGCGAGCGGCATCGGGTAGGCGAGGCCATCCGCGGCGAGCGGCACGACGTCGTCGCTCATGTAGCGGTGGCCGCTCTGGGTCAGGGCGGCGCAGAGCGTGCTCTTGCCCGAGCCGCTGGGCGCCGCCATCACCACCGCCCCGCCCGCCGCGAGCACCGCGCTGGCATGGATGATGGCGAGCCAGCGCACGCCCGGGTGGAAGTGGTCGATCAGCGCGTTGATGATCTCGCCGAGCGCCAGGTCGTGGTCGGGGGCGCGCCGGATCTCGCCGCGGCCGAGGCGGATGGCGAAGGAGCCGTCCGGCACCTGCACCGCCCGCACCGCCGGGACCTCGACCGGCGCTGCGTGATCCGGAGCCTGGAGCGGCCCGAGCAGCCGACCGAGTGGCGCGGCCAGGACCGGGTCGTCGACCTCGACCCGGACCGGGTGGCCGCCGAACGCGTAGACCTCCGAGAACCGCGCCGGGCGGTCCGGCGGCGCGGGCGCGGGCGGAACCGCCGCCGGCCGTCTCCCGCCCTCGAGCGCGCCGGCGCTGGCCCACTGCGCCAGCGTCGCCGCGACGTCCCGGGCCGCGTGCCCCTCGTCGATGCCGTAGCGCCCGACCAGGATGGCCGCGAGGTCCTCGGGCGCGGCGCCGGCGGACAGCGCCTCGAACAGGCAGCGCGCGCTCTGGTTCAGGATCAACAGCTGGTTGCGCGACGGCACCGCGACCACGAAGTGGCCGCTCAGCTCGAACCCCCGAACCTCCGACGCCAGAGCCGACAGTGGGCGTCCCTCCCGCAGGCGACCGACTATAGCCGAGGCGCTGGCCCGCCACCACGGCCCGAGGATCGGACCGTCGCCGCGCCGCGCGGACCGGCTGCAGGCGCCTCCGCCGGTAGCGCCCGCGCGGGCGCGCCCCATATGAGAAGCCGGGCGTAGCTGAGGGTGGATCATGGCGAACGAGGCTCCGGGCGAAGACTTCCTGGGCGACCTGCTGGCGAAGGCGAAGCGGGCCGGCGCGGATGCCGCCGACGCGCTGCTGGTCGAGAGCGGCGGGCAGAGCGCGACCTGGCGGCTCGGCAAGCTCGAGAAGGTCGAGCGCGAGGAGAGCCGGGATCTCGGGCTCCGGGTCTTCATCGGCCACCGGCAGGCGATCCTCTCGACCGCCGACCTCACCGCGGCGGGGCTCGACCGGCTGGTCGAGCGCGCGGTCGCGATCGCCCGTGCGGTCCCGGAGGATCGCTACGCCGGGCTCGCCGGACCGGACGAGATCGCCCGCGAGCTCCGTCCCCTCGACCTCGATGACGGGGTCGAGCCGTCGGGCGAGCGTCTCGCCGAGCAGGCCGCTGAGGCCGAGGCCGAGGCGCGCGCGGTGCAGGGCGTGACGAATTCGGAGGGGGCGGAGGCCGGATGGAGCCGGAGCCGGACGACGCTGGCGGCGACCAACGGCTTCTTCGGCGAGACGGCGCGCTCGCGGCACACCCTCTCGGTCTCGGTGATCGCCGGCCGGAACGGCGTCATGGAGCGCGACTACGACTTCGCCTCGAAGGTTCGGGCCGCCGACCTGCCCGCGCCGGCCGAGGTCGGGCGCGCGGCGGCCGAGCGGGCGGTGCGGCGGCTCGGCGCGCGCAAGGTCAGGAGCCAGAGCGTCCCCGTGGTGTTCGACCCCCGGGTCGCCGGCGGCATCGTCCGCCATCTCGTGAGCGCGATCAGCGGACCGGCCGTGGCCCGCGGCACGACCTTCCTCAAGGACCGCATGGGCGAGCAGGTGTTCGCCCCCGGCATCCGGATCGTCGACGACCCGTTCCGCGCCGACGGCCTCCGCTCGCGCAGCTTCGATGCCGAGGGCTTCGCCGGCGAGCGCCGCCACCTGATCGACGACGGCCGGCTCGCCACCTGGCTGCTCGACCTCGCCTCGGCCCGGCAGCTCGGCCTCGCGTCCACCGGCCACGCCGCCCGGGGCGTCGGCTCGCCGCCCTCGCCCGCCCCGACCAACGCCTGGCTCGAGCCGGGGGCAGCCGCCCCGGACGAGCTGATCGGGGAGATCGAGAGCGGCTTCTACGTCACCGAGATGCTCGGCATGGGCATCAGCTACGTCACCGGCGACTACAGCCGGGGCGCCGCCGGGTTCTGGATCGAGCGCGGCGAGCTCGCCTACCCGGTGAGCGAGGTGACGATCGCCGGCACGCTCCAGGACATTTTCCGCAACCTCACGCCGGGCAGCGATCTCGAGTTCCGCTACGGGGTCGACGCGCCGACGGTCCGGATCGACGGCCTGACCGTGGCCGGGCAGTGAGCCCGCCCGACGCCGACCGGGACCTCCTCCGGAGCGCGATCGAGGCGGCGTGCGAGCTCGCGCTCCGTCATTTTGAGGCGCCGCGCGGCCACTGGCACAAGGCCCCGGGGCAGGTGGTGACCGAGGCCGACCTCGAGGTCGATGCCCTGCTCCACGACCGCCTGCTCGGGGCGCGCCCGGGCTATGGCTGGCTGTCCGAGGAGCGCCCGGACGACGGCTCGAGACGGCGCGCGGAGCGGATCTGGATGGTCGACCCGATCGACGGCACCCGCGCGTTCGTGGAGGGCAAGCCGGAGTTCACGATCAGCGTCGCCCTGCTCGAGGACGGCCGGCCACGGCTCGCGGCGATCGCCAATCCCGTCACCGGCGAGCGCTTCGAGGCGGCGGGTGGCGGCGCGGCCCGTCTGAACGGGGCGCCCTGCCGGGTCACCGGGCGAACCGCGCTCGCGGGCGCGCGGCTGCTCTCGAGCCGGGGCGAGATCCGGGAGCGGCGCTGGCGCGAGCTGATGCCGGAGGCCGAGATCCAGACCATGGGCTCGCTCGCCTACAAGCTGGCTCTGGTCGCGGCGGGCCGCTTCGACGGCTTCGTCTCGCTCCGCCGGACCTACGACTGGGACGTCGCGGCGGCGGTGCTGCTGCTGGAGCGGGCCGGCGGCGTGCTGAGCGATGCCCGGAACGCGCCGCTGCGGCTGAACGGGGAGGAGATACGGCACCAGGGGCTGATCGCCGCCGCGACGCCCGAGCTCCATGCCGCCCTCAGGTCCCGGATCGGACCCGGCTGAGCTCAGTCCACCGGCTCGAAGGGCCTCGCCACCGCGCTGCCGTCGCCGCCCCCGGGGGAGAAGGCCCGGCGGATGAAGCCCGCGATCAGGCGCGCCGGGATCGGCCGGCTGAGCAGAAATCCCTGCACCTCCTCGCAGCCGTCGCCCCGAAGGCTCTCCAGCTGGTCCTCGGTCTCCACGCCCTCGGCCGTGATCCGGATCCTGAGGCTCTTGCCGAGGCCGATGATCGCCTTGACCATCGCCCGCGTCTCCGCGTTGGTGCAGACCTCGTGGACGAAGCTCTGGTCGATCTTGATCTTGTGCAGCGGAAAGCGGCGGAGCGAGCTCAGCGAGGCGGCGCCGGCGCCGAAATCGTCGATCGAGATCTCGACGCCGAGGACGTTGAGCCGGCGGATCACCTCGAGCGCCCGATCCGGGTCGTGGGCCAGCGCCGCCTCCTGGACGTCGAGCTCGAGCAGATGCCCGGGCAGGCCGCTCCGCTCGAGCGCGGTCTCGACCATCTCGATCAGGCCGCGGTGGCGGAACTGGACCGGCGACAGGTTGACCGCGATCCTGATCGGCGGCAGCGCCTGGTCGCGCCAGCGCATCGCCTCGCCGCAGGCGGTCTCGAGGACCCACCGGGTCAGCGGCACGATCAGGCCGCTCTCCTCCGCGATCGGGATGAAGCTCGCGGGCGGGATCGGGCCGCGCTTCGGGTGCCGCCAGCGGAGCAGGGCCTCGAGGCCGTGGACGGTGGTGCTCTCGAGGTCGATGAGCGGCTGGAAGTCGAGCGAGAGCTGACCGGTCTGGAGCGCGGCGCGGAGGTCGCGCTCGAGCTCGCTGCGCATCTCCAGCGCGTCGCGGAAGTCCGGCAGGAAGAACTGGAAGCTGTCGCGGCCGGCGCTCTTCGCGCGGTAGAGCGCAAGGTCCGCCTGCTTCATCAGCTGGTCGAGCTCTTGCCCGTCGTCGGGGATGATCGTGATGCCGACGCTGGCGCTGGTCTGGATCTCGTGGACCTCGACCCGAAAGGGCTGGCCGAGGCTCGCGATCACCCGGCGCGCCAGGGCCGCCACCCCGGCCGGGCCCTCGGCGTGCGCCTGCAGGATCGCGAACTCGTCGCCGCCGAGACGGCCCACCGTATCCGCCTCGCGCACGCACGCCACGAGCCGCGCCGCCACCTGGCACAGGAACGCGTCGCCGACCGCGTGGCCCAGCGTGTCGTTGATGTCCTTGAAGTGATCGAGGTCGAGCAGCAGCAGGCCCCGCTGCTGGCCGGTCCGGCGGGTCTCGGCCACCGCCTGGCGCAGGCGGTCGCGGAAGAGCGCCCGGTTGGGCAGATCGGTCAGGGCGTCGTGATGGGCGAGATGCCGGATCCGGCTCTCGTTCGCGACCCGGTCGGTAGCATCCCGCTTGACCGTGACGTAGTTGGTGATCTGCCCGCTGTCGTCGCGCAGCGGCGAGATCGTCGCGTCCTGGTGGATCAGGTTCCCGGGTCGGCTCGTGCTGACCAGCCGGCCCGACCAGTGCCGGCCGTGCGCGAGCGCGGCGCGCAGCGTCGCATCCTGATCCGGATCCTCGGCGCGGATCTTCAGGAGATCGATCGCGTGCCGGCCGAGCGCCTCGGTGGGCGGATATCCGGTCACCCGGGAGAACGCCGCGTTGACGTACAGCAGCCTCGCCGCCGCGTCGCTCAGCTCGATCGCGTCCCCGGCCTGATCGACCGCCGCCGCGAACAGCGCATAGGCCTGCTCACGCTCCTTGACCAGGGTGATGTCGCTGCGCAGGAGCACCGTTCCGCCGCTGCCGGTGGTCTGCTCGACGACCTGGATCCAGCGGCCGTCGGCGAGCTTGAAATGGCCGAGCGCGCGTGGCTTCCGGTGCCAGGACAGCCGTTCCTCGATCCAGGCTTCCTCACGACCGCGCGCCACGACGAGCAGCCCGCCATAGGCGAGCTCGCGGGTCAGCTCGGCGAAGGTCACGTCGTCCCGGCGCCGGTCCCGGAGCGACGGGTAGAGGGCGCGGAACGTCGCGTTGCAATGGACCAGCCGGTCCGCGCGGTCGAAGAGCGCGAAGCCCTCCCCGACCCGGTCCAGGGCGTCGACCAGATGGCGGTGGAGGAGCCGGGTCTCGGCGGGGCGCGCCCCGCGCGCGCCCACCGGACGGCCGAGCGCGAGGCAGATCCGGCGCGCCGGGTCCGGCACCACCGTCCATACGACCCGGGCGCTGGATCCGTCCGCCCGCCGCACCCGGGCGAGGCGGTCGGACAGGGTCTCGCCCGCGGCGATCCGGGCGAAGGCTTCGCGGAGCGGCCGCCGCTCCTCCTCCAGGACGAGCTCGGCGCAGTCGACGCCCTCGAGCGCGGCCGGGCGCGTCCCGACGAGCGCCGCGAACGCCGCATTGGCGCGGACGATCCGCCGATCGAAGCGGCAGATCAGGGCGGATTCGGGGCTGCGCGCGAGCAGCCGCCACGCCGGTTCGCGACGGGCGCGGGTCGGCGAGGTCACGGCGTCGGCTGGCGGGTCGATGGTCACAGGGGTGGCCGGCTCCGCACGCAAGGCTCGGCCGATCATGGCGCTCAGCCCTTAAGCGCCGCCTAAGCGCCCGGGGCGAGCCGCTCCGGGCGCCATGGGGTGCGCCCTGCGGCTGCAAAGGGCTGGCCTTGGCGCCCCGGCTGCGGCAACAATCGCCGGCCGCGTCAGGCCAAGCGACAACGACAACGGGAGGACCCCCATGCGCTCGCTCGTCACCGCCGCCGCCCTCTCCGCGCTGGTCCTCGGCGCGGGCGCGGCGCCCGGCGCCGAGCCGGTCCGGATCGGCTTCATCGCCACCCTGTCCGGGCCGGGCGGCGCCCTCGGCCAGGACATGCTGGACGGCTTCCGGCTCGGCATCGATCAGGCCGGCGGCACGCTGGGTGGCCGCGAGATCGAGCTCCTCGCCGAGGACGATCAGCTCAAGCCCGAGGTCGGCCTGCAGATCGCGAACCGGATGATCGAGCGGGACCAGGTCGACATCATCACCGGGATCGTCTTCTCGAACGTCATGATGGCGGTGGCGAAGCCGGTCGCGGATGCCGGCGTGATCCTGCTCAGCCAGAACGCCGGCCCCTCGCCGCTCGCCGGCGAGCAGTGCCTCGCCAACTTCTTCTCGACCTCGTGGCAGAACGATCAGAGCCACGAGGCCATGGGCAAGTACCTCCAGGACCAGGGCGTGAAGCGGCTCTACGTCATGGCGCCCAACTACCAGGCCGGCTGGGACTCGATCGCGGGCGTCCGGCGTTACTTCCAGGGCGAGATCGTCGGCGAGGTCTACACCAGGATCGGCCAGCCGGATTATTCGGCGGAGCTCGCGGCGCTGCGCGCGGCCGCGCCGGAAGCGACCTTCGTCTTCTATCCGGGCGGCATGGGGATCAATTTCGTCAAGCAGTACGCGCAGGCCGGGCTCAAGGACGTGGCGCCGCTCTACACCGCGTTCACCACCGACGAGCTGACGCTCGAGGCGCAGGGCGAGGCGGCGCTCGGCGTCTTCGCCTCCAGCTTCTGGACCCCGAGCCTCGACAACGAGACCAACCGCGCCTTCGTCGAGGCGTTCGAGATCGCCTACGAGCGGATTCCCTCGCCGTATGCCGCCCAGGGCTACGACGCGGCGCGCCTGCTCGACGCGGCGCTCCGCACCTTGCCCGAGGGCGAGGTGGACGATGCGGCGCTGCGCGAGGCGCTGCTGAGTGCGGAGTTCGATTCGGTCCGCGGCGACTTCACCTTCAACGTCAACCACTTCCCGATCCAGGACTTCTACATCCGCAAGGTGGTCGACGAGGAGGGCGGGCTCGGCTTCGACACCGTGGCCAAGGCGTTCGACGACCACAAGGACGCCTACTACGAGGCGTGCGAGCTGCAGTGAGGCGGCTCGCGGGCCGACCCCGCCCGTACCGATGGACGCGGTCTACCTCCTGACCCAGCTCCTCAACGGGCTGCAGTTCGGCTTCATGCTGTTCCTGATGGCCGCCGGCCTGACGCTGGTGTTCGGCATCATGAACCTGCTGAACCTCGCCCACGGCTCGTTCTACATGGTCGGCGCCTTCCTCGCCGCGGCCGCCCAGGGCTGGACCGGATCGTTCGTCCTCGGCGTCCTGATCGCCCTGCCGCTGACCGTCCTGGTCGGGATCGCGGTCGAGGTGATCGTGTTCCGGCGGCTCTACGCCCGCGACCACCTCGACCAGGTCCTCGCCACCTTCGGCCTGATCCTGTTCTTCAACGAGCTGGTGCGGATCGTGTTCGGGCCGCAGCCGCTGTACATGGCGCTGCCCGACGCGCTCGGCGGCCAGGTCGAGATCCTGCCCGGCGTGCCGTACCCGACCTTCCGGCTCGCGATCACCGGGGTCGGGATCGCGGTCGCGGTCGGGCTCGCCTGGCTGATCCGACGGACCCGGCTCGGCATGCTGATCCGCGCCGGCGCCAGCAACCGGACGATGGTTCAGGTCATGGGCGTCGACATCGCCCTGCTCTACACCCTGATCTTCGGTCTCGGCGCCGCGCTCGCCGGGCTTGCCGGCATGATGGCCGGGCCGATCCTCGCGGTCGAGGTCGGCATGGGCGAGACCGTCCTGATCCTGACCTTCGTCGTGGTCGTGATCGGCGGTCTCGGCTCGATCCGGGGCGCCCTGGTGGCGGCGCTCCTGGTCGGCGTGGTCGACACCTTCGCCCGGACCCTCCTCCCCTTCCTGCTCTACGCCATCATGAGCCCGCAGGCGGTCGCGAGCCTCGCGCCCGCGCTCTCGTCGGTGATGATCTACGTGCTGATGGCGCTGGTCCTGATCGTCCGGCCGCAGGGTCTGCTTCCGGCCCATGCCTGACCGACATGCCTGACCGGAGGCGCGCGTTCCTGCTCGCGGCCGTCGTGATCGGTCTGCTCGCCCTGGTCCCGCTGCTCGACCAGATCTTCCTGACCCGGCTGTTCACGCGGATCGCGATCTACGGGCTCGCCGCGCTCAGCCTCGACCTGATCCTCGGCGTCACCGGCCTCGTGAGCTTCGGCCACGCCGCCTTTTTCGGGATCGGCGCCTACGTCGTCGCGATCGCCTCCCAGCACGGGCTCGGCGAGGCGCTCGTCGTCTGGCCGATCGCGGTCCTCTCTGCCGCCCTGCTGGCGCTCCTGATCGGCGCCCTCTCGCTCCGCACCCGCGGCGTCGCCTTCATCATGATCACCCTCGCCTTCGCGCAGATGGTGTATTTCCTGATCGGCTCGCTCCGCCAGTACGGCGCCGACGACGGCCTGCGCGTCGTCGCCCGGAGCACCGTCCTCGGCCACGACGTCCTCGCCGACCACGCCGCCTTCCACCTCGTGGTGATCCTGCTGCTCGGGGTCGCGACCGTGGCGCTGCTCCGCCTGCTCGACACGCCGTTCGGCCTGACGCTGCGCGGCATCCGCCAGAACGAGCGACGGATGCAGGCGCTGGGCTACCCGACCGGGCGGCACCAGCTCCTGGCCTTCGTCCTCGGCGGCGGCCTCGCCGGCCTGGCCGGCGTCCTGCTCGCCAACCACACCCTCTACGTCAGCCCCCAGACCCTGCACTGGACCACGTCGGGCCAGCTCATCGTCATGGTCGTGCTCGGCGGCACCGGGAGCCTCGTCGGCCCGCTGCTCGGCGCCGCGGCGCTGCTGTTCGCGGAGGACGCCCTCTCGGCCTACACCCAGCACTGGCAGGTCGTCCTCGGCCCGCTGCTCGTCCTGGTCGTGCTGTTCGCCCGGCAGGGCCTCGCGGGCTGGATCGGGCTGCAGACCCGGTGAGCCCGGCGCCGCTGCTCGAGATCCGGGGGCTGGTCAAGCGGTTCGGGGCGGTCACCGTGGCCGAGGCGGTCGACCTGGACATCGCGCCGGGCGAGGTCCACGCCCTGATCGGCCCGAACGGCGCCGGCAAGAGCAGCCTGATCGGGCAGATCGCGGGCGAGATCCGGCCGGATGCCGGGCGCATCCGGTTTCTGGGCGCCGACCTCGAGGGCCGCTCGCCGGCGGCGCGGAGCCAGGCCGGCATCGGCCGCTCGTTCCAGATGTCGAGCCTGTTCGAGCAGATGAGCGTGCTCGAGAACGCGCTCCTCGCCGCGCAGCGCGCGCACGGCACCGGGTTCGGGTTCGTCCGCCGGGCGCTCGACCGTGCGGAGCCCCGGGCGCGCGCCGAGGCGACGCTCGCGCAGGTGGGGCTCGCCGGGCGCGCCGCCGAGCCGGTCGCGAGCCTCGCCCACGGCGAGAAGCGCCAGCTCGAGATCGCGCTCGCCCTCGCCGGCGCCCCCCGCCTCCTGCTGCTCGACGAGCCCCTCGCCGGGCAGGCCGCGGGCGACGCGGAGGCCACGGTCGCGCTGCTCGACCGGCTCCGGCCCGCGCACGCCATGCTGCTCGTCGAGCACGACATGGACGCGGTGTTCGCGCTCGCCGACCGGATCACGGTGATGGTCGACGGCCGGGTGATCGCGAGTGGCCGGCCGGAGACGATCAGGGCGGACCCGGGCGTGCGCGATGCGTACCTCGGCGATGCTTGAGGTCCGGGACCTGGTC
>DASUSF010000146.1:0-9137 GCA_036375275.1 Geminicoccaceae bacterium
CTGCAGGTCAGGCTGCAGCCGACCTGGGTGGAGACGCACACCGCCCCCCGGTCGGCCTCCGGGATGAAGACGGTCTCGACCTCCTGGCCGCCCGCGAGGCGGAGCAGCCACTTCCTCGTGCCGTCGGCGCTCACCTGCTCGCGCACCAGCTCCGGGCGCACGCTCGCCATCCCGGCGGCCAGGGCGTCGCGCAGGCCGAGCGGCAGGTTGGTCATCTCGCCGGCCCGGGTCGCGCCCCGCACGTACAGCCAGTTCCAGACCTGGCGCGCCCGCATCCGCGCGGGCTGCTCCGCGACTCCGAGATCACGCAGCCAGGAGACCAGCTCGTCCCGGTCGAGCCCGACCGGACCGGACGGGGCCGCCTGAGGAGCGCCCGCCCCGGTCACCGCCTCAGCTCTCTTCCGAGCAGGCATCCACCATGGCCTCGTAGGCGGCGGTGAAGCCGAGCAGCGAATAGGTGTCGAGCGAGAAGGTGTTCTTGACCGAGGTGCCGCGCACCGTCATGTCGGTGCCGCGCCGCATGGCCGAGATCAGCTGCTTGTCGGCGTCCTCGCTCTTGGTCCAGGCATGCTCGCCACGGGTGAACATCAGGAACTTGCGCCCGCCGTCGACCTCGACCTCGACCTCGCTGCCGCTCTGGTAGCTGTACCCGGGCTGCACGCTCACTTCGTCGACCACCCGGGGCGAGGGCCTCCGGGTGACCAGCACCGCGGGGTTGCCCCGCCGCTGGTAGTTGCCCTCCTGCTTCTTGGGCTCGCTCGCCATGTAGCAGATCACCTGATCGCCATCGACGAAGCGGTAGACGTTCCAGTCGCGGTGCGTGCCGAGATACTCCGGCGTCTGCGCGACGGCGGCGGACGGCAGCAGAAGGCACAGGAAAGCGACCATGGCGCGCAGCGGCGCTCGACGTTGTCCGTTCATGATCCCGTTCAGTTGATGCATCCTGAGGTCAGCGCGCGTCACTATGTCGGGGAATTCGCGCACGAAGGCAAGAGGGGCGCGAGCCGCAGCCGGTCCGGCTCGAGCCCCGCCGGTGCCACAGCCGGCTTGCTGTCCCTGGCGTCCGAAGCCATAGATGGCGCCATGGCCGAGGTATCGTCACCCGTCAGCGACGACCTGATGGCGGAGCACGTCCGCGCGATCGCCGAGCACCACGATCGCGACGCCTTCCGCGCCATCTTCGCCGCCTACGCGCCCAAGCTGAAGGCGTTTCTCGCCCGCGGCGGGCTCGAGGACGCGATCGCGGAGGAGCTGGTCCAGGACGTGATGCTCACCGTCTGGCGGCGCGCCGCGACCTTCGATCCGCGCCAGGGGACGTTCGCGGCCTGGCTGTTCACGATCGCCCGCAACCGGCGCATCGACCATTTCCGCCGCGCGCCACGCCCGCTCGGCGAGTACCCGGATCCGATGCTGATCCCCGAGCCCGAGGCCTCGGCCGAAGGGCTTGTCGAGATCCAACAGAACCATACCTTCGTAAGAGCTGCGATGGAGGAGCTGCCACCCGAGCAGATCGAGGTTCTTCGCATGGCCTTCTTCGAGCAGAAGTCGCACAGCGTGATCGCCGAGGAACAGGGCCTGCCGCTCGGGACGGTCAAGTCCCGCATCCGTCTCGCGATGCGTCAACTGCGAAGAGCGCTCGAGCCCAAGCTATGAACGTCCGCCATCCAGCACCCGACGAACTCCTGCTCGACTACGCGGTCGGCGCCACCGGGCCGGGCAAGTCGCTCCTGGTCGCCTGTCATCTCTCGATGTGCGACGAGGCACGCGCCCGCTTCGCCCTCCTGGAGCAGATCGGCGGCGCGGTGCTCGAGACGATCGGCCCGGATCGTCTCGAGCGGGTGACCGCCGAGCGCGTGCTCGGCGCCATCGACGGCGAGACGCCGGTGCTCGAGCGCCCGGTTCGGACGTCGTTCGCGGCGAAGCCGGTCGAGGTCGACGGGATCCCGCTGCCGCCGCCGCTCGCCGCCCACGCCGAGCAGATCGCCGACCGCCGCTCCTGGCGACGGCTCGGGCGCGGCGTCGAAGCGCTGGAGCTGCCGGTCTCGACCGCCGAGGGCAAGACCCAGCTGCTCCGGGCCGCGCCGGGCGTCCGCATCGTCGAGCACACCCACATGGGCGAGGAGGCGGTCCTGCTGCTCAGCGGCGCGTTCCACGACAACGGCGAGCGCTATGCCCGCGGCGACGTCGCGGTGAACGACGGCGCCACCACGCACTCGCCGGTGATCGACGACGAGGACGTCTGCCTCTGCCTCGCCGTGACCGAGGGGCCGATCCGCTTCGTCGGGCGCGCCGCCTGGCTGCTCAACCTGTTCAATCGGTTCTGAGCACGCGCTCAATCGACTCCCTCGACGATCGCGACCGGGCCGCGGGCACCCTGCTGGCGCAACGGGATGAGCTCCTGATACTCCGGCGAGTCGTAGAACAGGCGCGCCGCATCCCGGCTCTGGAACTCGATCACCACCAGCCGGGCGACCCGCCAATCGCCCTCCAGGACCTCGGCCCGGCCGCCCCGGATCCGGTACCGCCCGCCGAAGCGGTCGACCAGCGGCGCGACCCGCTCCCGGTAGCGCCCGAACGCGTCGGCATCGTGAACGTCGAGGTGCGCGACGAGGTAGGCGGTCATGCGAAGGCTCCATTCGCTGGGATCGGTCTTCGGATGTAACGCCGGCGCCCGCCGGCGGTTGCCATCGGCGCCGGCTCGGGGCAAGACCGTGCTGGCTCCGGACGGAAGGGAGAAACGCCATGGTGAAGAGCGCATCGGATCTGGTCGCGGCGGCGGACGCCGAGGTCGGCCATCTGTCGGTCGAGGAGGCGCACGCGCTGCACGGCGATGCGGACGTGGTGTTCCTCGACGTCCGGGAGCCGCCGGAGGTGGCGAAGGGAAAGGTTCCGGGCGCGGTTCACGTGCCGCGCGGCCTGCTCGAGTTCGCGGCCGACCCCAAGAGCCCGACCCACAAGCAGGAACTCTCCGCCGGCAAGCGGGTCGTCGTGTACTGCGGTTCGGGGGCCCGCTCGGCGCTCGCCGCGAAGACGCTTACGGACATGGGGATCGAACGAGTCACCCATATGCAGGGCGGCTTCGGCGGCTGGAAGGCAGCGGAGTACGACGTCGAAACGTAGCCTTCATGAGCCGTTAGCCAGTTCCGTTAAGCCAGGACTGAGACTCGCGCGGTAGGGTGGCTCCGAAGCTCACCGGAGGTCAGAGATGTTCGGCATCAGCCCCGTCCCGCCACCCAATGAGGCGATGCGCGCTCACCGCACGGTCTACCAGGCCGGGATCGTCGGCGCGTTGCTGTTCGGCCTCGGCCTCGTGTGCCTGATCCTGTTCCTCGGGCTGACCCCGGGCCTGATCGGCTCGTGGATGTCGGTTCTCGTGATCGGCGTGCCGCTCCTCGGCGGCACGGTCCTGGGACTGGCCCTCGGCTACGCCAACCTCCACACCCGGATCGAGCTCCGCGCCGACCGCGTCGAGATCGTGGCGCCGTCGTGGCGCGGCTTCCCGGCGCCGCCGCTCCAGCACCTGAGCGTCGCGCTCGACGAGATCAGGACGATCCGCCGCCGCACCGAGCGGCTCGGCCTCGGGCTGCCCGGTCTCCATCTGCCGGTCGACGTCTACGCGATCGAGACCACGCGCGGCCGGGTCGTGCTCGGAAGCTATTACCTCGGCGAGCTCGAGGCGGTGCTCGGCGAGATCTTCGCCCGCTCCGGCTGCGCCCGCGCCGACGACGGCGAGGTCGGGTTCGGCCTGCTCCAGATCCTGAGGGGCGCCGCCGCACAGGGGGGCGAGCCGGCCGCGGACGGCGTACGCGGCCGCCGCACGGGCTGAGGGTCCCGCCACCGCCTCTGGGCGCGCGGCGCCGGCGGTCCATTTCTAACCGGAGGGGCAAGACCGGGGACCGCATCATGCCCGCGACCGTGCACGCGAGCCGCCGCCGCTTGGTGACCTCGACCGCCGCGCTTCTGGTGCTCGGGCCCGGCGCGGCCCGGGCCGCGCTCGCGCCGACGCCGCGGCAGTCCATGGGTCCGTTCTATCCGCTCGAGCTGCCGCTCGATGCCGACGCCGATCTGGTCCGGGTGACGGGGCGGGCCGAGGAAGCCGCGGGCACCGTGCTCCACCTGACCGGCCGGGTCGTGGACATCGCCGGGCGGGCGGTCGAGGGCGCGCGGATCGAGATCTGGCAGTGCGACGCGTTCGGCCATTACCACCACCCGGGCGATCGCGGCAGCGCCGATCCGGACTTCCAGGGGTTCGGGGCGACGCGGACCCTGGCAGGCGGAGCGTACCGGTTCAGGACCATCGAGCCGGTTCCCTACCCGGGCCGCACCCCGCACATCCACGTCAAGGTCGAGGCGGCCGATGGCCGGCGCCTGACCACCCAGATGTATCTCGAGGGCCACCCGCTGAACCAGCGGGACGGCCTCTATCGGCGCCTCGGCGACCGGGCGCGCCTCGTGACCGTGCCGGTGGGCCCGGCGCCGGAGCTCGAGCCGGCCAGGAAGTCGCCGGCGGTCCGGGCGAGCTTCGAGATCGTCCTGGGCGCGACGCCCGAGGACGCCTGAGCGCGGCGCTCCGGGGGTGCGGCGTGGCCTCGGGACCTCGCGCAAATGATGGTAGCCGGAGCCGCCCCGCGATCGTAGGTATATGGTCGGCACGCCAATGGGGAGGGCAGCGCGATGGCGGACTACGCACACGGTGAGGTCCTGGTCGACACCGCGTGGGTCGAGGAGCACCAGCAGGACCCGAAGGTGCGGCTGGTCGAGGTCGACGTGGACACGTCGGCGTACGAGCAGGGGCACGTGCCGGGCGCGATCGCCTGGAACTGGACGACGCAGCTCTGCGACACGGTGCGCCGCGACATCATCCCGAAGGACCAGTTCGAGCAGCTGATGGCGAAGAGCGGCATCGGCAACGACACGACGGTCGTGCTCTACGGCGACAACAACAACTGGTTCGCCGCGTGGGCGCTCTGGCAGATGAAGCTCTACGGCCACAAGGACGTCCGGCTGATGAACGGCGGCCGGAAGAAGTGGCTGGAAGAGGGGCGCGAGCTGACCACCGAGGCGCCCGCGGTCGAGCGGGCGACCTACAACGCGACCGGGCCCGACCTCTCGCTCCGGACGTTCCTTCCGGAGGCGATGAAGGCGTCCGAGAGCGCCAGCCACGCCTTCGTCGACGTGCGCAGCCCGGACGAGTTCACCGGCAAGATCCTGGCGCCTCCGGGCCTGCCCGAGACCTGCCAGCGGGGCGGCCACATCCCTGGGGCGGCGAACATCCCCTGGGGCCAGACCTGCAAGGAGGACGGCACCTTCAAGAGCTTCGACCAGCTGAAGGAGCTGTACGCCTCGAAGGGCGTGAGCGGGGACAAGCCGATCATCGCCTACTGCCGGATCGGCGAACGCTCGAGCCATTCCTGGTTCGTGCTCAAGTACCTCCTCGGCTACAACGACGTGAAGAACTACGACGGTTCCTGGACCGAGTGGGGCAACCTGGTCGGCGCTCCCGTCGAACGGGGCGAGCGCGCCTGAGCTTTGGAGAGGGCCGATGCGGGCCGAGGAGTATCAGCGGCGACGGGAGGAGCTGGCCGGCTGGCCGGTCGGCATCGTCTCCTACCGGCTGGGCGAGCACTTCGTCTGCGAGGTCGACAACGTCACCCCGGGCGCGCGCATCGCCCGGGGTGAGGGCGGCTCGCGCGAGGAGGCGGAGCGGGCCGCCTTGCGGGACGCCGAGCGCCGTCTCGGGCGCACGCGGGTCCACGGCCCGGAGGGCTGAGCCCGACGGCCTCTCCTCTCCCGCCGACCGAGCACCTTCCGGTGAGACAGGACCGCAGCGGGCGGCGATGTCCTTGCGCTCATCGGCAGGGAATCGCCCTACTCCAACGCATCCGAGCGGAGCCACCCGATCGAAACCGCCCGCCAGGCGCTCCGTCGCATCGGGATCCGCGCTGGCAGGGCGTACGCCGCAAATTGATCATGGTCATGGGCTGCGCGAGCCTGGGGGCGGCTAGATGGCGTCGGGGTTTGAGCGCAGGGAGGTGATCCATGACCAGTTCGCCCGACGTCACCGGCTTCTTCGACGACGCCAGCAACACCATCACCTATGTGCTCGCCGAGCCCGGGGGACCGGCCTGCGCGATCATCGACTCGGTCCTCGACTACGACCCCAACTCGGGCCGGATCTGGACCGAGTCGGCGGACGAGGTGCTGGCGTTCGTGCGGGAGCGCGGGCTCGAGGTCGAATGGCTGCTCGAGACCCACGCCCATGCCGATCACTTCTCCGCGGCGCACTACCTCAAGGAGAAGCTCGGCGCGCCGGTCGGCATCGGGGCGACCGTGGTCGAGGTCCAGAAGCTCTGGCGGGAGATCTACAACTTCGGCCCGGAGTGCCGGACCGACGGCTCGCAGTTCGACCGCCTGTTCGCGGACGGCGAGCACTTCCGGATCGGCGACCTCGAGGTCGAGGTGATCGAGACGCCCGGCCACACGCCGGCGAACATCACCTACATCGCGGGCGACGCCGCGTTCGTCGCCGACACCATCTTCCAGCCCGACTTCGGCACCGCGCGCTGCGACTTCCCGGGCGGCTCGGCGCGCGAGCTGTACCACTCGATCCAGCGGATCCTCCGGCTCCCGGACACGACCCGGCTGTTCACCGGGCACGACTACATGCCGGGCGGGCGCGAGCCGGCCTGGGAATCGACGGTCGGCGAGCAGAAGGCGACCAACGTCCATCTCAAGGGCGACTGCACCGAGGCGGAGTTCGTGGTCATGCGGGAGAAGCGCGACGCCGGACTCGCGATGCCGCGCCTGATCCTGCACGCCCTGCAGATCAACATCAACGCCGGGCGCCTGCCCGAGCCCGAGAGCAACGGCACGCGCTACCTCAAGATCCCCCTCGACCGGCTGTAGCAGCGCCGCAGGACAGCCCCGGAGCACCCGGGCGGGGGGTCCGGGCTTGACCAACGGCCGCGCGGACGTCTGACTGCGAGCCTGCGAGGGCTTGGACGGGTAGCACCCGGAATGACGACGAAAAACATCTTCATCGTCGGGCTCAACGAGTTCAACCACGCCAAGCTCAGGCGGTTGCGCGGTGCGGACGAACTCGCCTTCCATGGTCTGCTCGACCCGGCCGAGGTGTACGACACCGAGGTCTTCCCGATCGCCGACATGCTCGAGCGGGCGGAAGCGCAGCTGCGCGCGTTCGACGGCCGGATCGACGCGATCGCGGGCTACATGGACTTTCCCGTGTCGACCATGCTGCCGATCCTGTGCCAGCGGATGGGCACCCGCACCACCTCGCTCGAGAGCCTGCTCAAGTGCGAGCACAAGTACTGGAGCCGCCTGGTCCAGCGCGAGGTGATCGGCGACCACATCCCGACCTTCACCGCCTTCGACCCGTTCGACGACGGCGCGCTTCCCGCCATCGGCCGGGCCGGCCTCGGCTTTCCGTTCTTCGTCAAGCCGATCAAGTCGTCGGGATCGCGCCTCGGCTTCCGGATCGACAGCCCCGAGGACTTCGACCATGCGATCCTGCGGCTCCGGCAGGAGATCGGGCTGATCTCGGAGCCCTTCAACTACGTCCTCGAGCACGCCCACATGCCGGACGAGGTCCGCCGCGTGGACGGCCGCTTCTGCATGGCCGAGACGATCATCGGCGGCCGGCAGTGCACGGTCGAGGGCTACGTCCACGGTGGCGAGGTGGTGCCCTACGGGATCGTCGATTCGATCCGCTACCCGGGCGTCATCTCGTTCTTCCGCTACCAGTACCCGTCCAAGCTGCCGACCCGCGTCCAGCGCACGATGAACGACCTGACCCGGCGGATCATGGCCCACGTCGGCTACGACAACGCCGCCTTCAACATCGAGTTCTTCTGGGACGAGGTGCAGGATCAGGTCTGGCTGCTCGAGATCAACACCCGGATCGCGCAGTCGCACTGCGACCTGTTCGAAAAGGTCGACGGGGTCTCGCACCAGCAGGTCACGATCGACCTCGCCCTCGGCCGCCGCCCGACCATGCCGTCGCGCGCGGGCCCGTTCCCGATCGCGGCCAAGTTCTTCAACCGCGTCTTCTTCCGGGACGCCACCGTGACCCGGGTGCCGACGCCCGACGAGATCGCGGCGGTCGAGGCGCGCTTTCCCGGCACGATCATCGCGCCGCAGGTCACGGAGGGCATGCGTCTCTCGTCGCTGCCGGAGCAGGACAGCTACAGCTACGCGATCACCGACATCTGGATGGGCGCCCGGAACCAGTCGACGCTGCTCGGGAACTACGAGCGCGCGCTCAGGCGCCTGCCCTACGGCTTCGCCGACATCGAGGAGCAGGTCCCGGCGGGCCGGACCGCGGTCCCCGAGTGATGCCCGCCGGACTCTGACCCCGTCTCTCCGCCAGCGATCAGGCGTCGGCCGGGCTCAGCATCGGCAGTTTGAGGCCGTGCTCGCGGGCGCAGGCGATCGCGTCCTCGTAGCCGGCGTCGGCGTGGCGCATCACGCCGCTCGCCGGGTCGTTGGTGAGAACGCGCTCGAGCCGCCGCGCCGCGGCCTCCGTGCCGTCGCAGACGATCACCATGCCGGCGTGCTGCGAGAAGCCGATCCCGACGCCGCCGCCGTGGTGGATCGAGACCCAGGTGGCCCCGGACGCGGTGTTGAGGAGCGCGTTGAGGAGCGGCCAGTCGGCGATGGCGTCCGAGCCGTCGCGCATCGCCTCGGTCTCGCGGTTGGGGCTGGCGACCGAGCCGGAATCGAGGTGGTCGCGGCCGATCACGACCGGCGCCCGCACCTCGCCCCGGGCGACCATCTCGTTGAAGGCGAGCCCCGCCCTCGCCCGCTCGCCGAGGCCGAGCCAGCAGATCCGGGCCGGCAGACCCTGGAAGCGGATCCGCTCCCTGGCCATGTCGAGCCAGCGGTGCAGCGCCGCGTCCTCCGGGAACAACTCCTTGATCTTCGCATCCGTCCGGAAGATGTCCTCGGGCTCGCCCGACAGCGCCGCCCAGCGGAAGGGACCCTTGCCCCGGCAGAACAGGGGCCGGATGTAGGCCGGGACGAAGCCCGGGAAGGCGAACGCGTCCTCGACCCCCGCCTCCCTCGCGAACTGCCGGATGTTGTTGCCGTAGTCGAGGGTCGGCACGCCCGCCCGATGGAAG
>DASUSF010000147.1:0-19757 GCA_036375275.1 Geminicoccaceae bacterium
TCGATCGAGGGCTCCTCGAGGAAGACCGGCTCGTAGCGGCCCCGGATCAGGTCGATGAAGCGGGCCAGGACGCTCGGGCCGAAGTAGTGCATCGGGATGATCACCGGCGGGTCGATCTGCTCGATCACCCGGAGCATGGTCTGGTGGCTCGCGGTCCAGGTGCCGTCGACCGGGACCAGGAGCACGTCGATGATGCCGAGCTTGCCGAGGTGGTCGTCGCTCAGTTCGTGGTGCAGGTGGCCGAGGTGGGCGATGCACAGGTCCAGGGTCTCGAACACGAAGATCGAGTTGCCGTTGTAGCGGGTGCCGCCGAAGTCGCGGACGTTGGTCGGGACGTTCCGGACCCTGAGGTCCTCGACCTTGACGTCGTGGCGGGCGAAGCCGCCGCCCTCGCCCCAGCCCTTCAGCACGTGCTCCACGCCCGGCTCGACCACGCTCGCGTAATGCGTGCTGTGAGCGTTGTTCATGGTCACGATCGACGGCGGCGTGGCTGCCCGGACGTAGCCGTTGTAGTCGGTGATCGCCGTGGCGCCACCCGGCGTCTCGATCAGGAAGCTCGAGTGGCCGAGGAAGCTGATCCGCACGTGGTGGTCCGCGGGCAGGGCCGCCGGGATCACCCAGGCCGGCCCCTGCACCATCGGAAAGCACGTGGCGAGCGCGGGCGCCGGGAGAAGCGCCAGGACGAAGGCGGCGAGGCGCCATCCCCGCCCCAGCGCCCGCGCCCGAATCACGAAGCCGGTGAGCCACGTCGTCATCCACCGCCTCCACGTTGCGCCGGAGGGCGGACGGCGGGTTGACGCCGGTCAGGCGCTCCTCCGCATGCCCTCGTGCCGGCCCTCGGCGATCTCCTCGATCACCTTGGCACAGAAGGCGGGGAGGTCGGAAGGCCTGCGGCTGGTCACGAGCCCTTGATCGACCACCACCGCCTCGTCGACCCACTTCGCCCCGGCGTTGATCAGGTCGGTCCGGATCGAGGGGAAGGACGTGACGGTCCGGCCGCGCACCACGTCCGCCTCGACCAGCAGCCATGGGCCGTGGCAGATGGCGCCGACCGGCTTGCCGGCTCCGACGAAGCCGTGGACGAACGCGACCGCCTTCTGCTCGAGGCGGAGCTTGTCGGGGTTGATCTGGCCGCCGGGCAGGACCAGCGCGTCGTACTCGCCGACGCCCACCTCGTCGAGCGTCCGGTCGACCGCGAACCGGTCGCCCCAGTCGGTCTTGTCCCAGCCGGTGATCTCGCCGCCCTCGGGGGCGACGACGTGCACGGTCGCCCCCGCCGCCCGGAGCGCCTTCAGGGGCTCGCTGAGCTCGGACTGCTCGAAGCCGTCGGTCGCGAGGATCGCGACGGTCTTGCCGCAAAGGTCGTGCGCCATGGCTGCTCTCCCGTATCTCGTGGAGCCGCCGGACGTGGCCCGGCCGGCGGCAGCTGGGCGGGAAACGACCGGCACACCCGATGGTTTCGGCGGGTGGTCTCGGATGGGTATCGCTGCGTCAGATCGCCCGCCCTCGCTGCTCACGCGGGCGCCGCGCTTGCGCGGGCCCTGGGCCTCGGCGACACCCGCCCCATGCTCGCTCATCTTCAGGGCCTCGCGCGCTCGCTCCGGATCTACTACGGCAGCCCGGCCCGGCTCCGCCGCATGGGAAGGCTCTATCGCCAGTTCGTGCGCCCGGGCGACCTGGCGTTCGACATCGGCGCCCACGTCGGCGACCGGACCCTCGTCCTCAGCCGGCTCGGCGCGCGGGTCGTCGCGCTCGAGCCGCAGCCGGGCCCGCTCCGGGTCCTCCGCCTGCTGCACGGCCGGCGCGCCGGCGTGACCATCGTCGCGGCCGCAGCGTCGTCGGCGCCCGGTCGGCTCACACTCCGGATCAGCCGCCGCCATCCGACCGTCTCGAGCGCATCGCCCGCCTTCCTCGAGCGGGTCGAGGGCGCCCTCTCGTTCGCGGGCGTCGTCTGGCCGGACCGGATCGAGGTGGAGGCGACCACCCTCGACCGGCTGATCGCGACCCATGGCGAGCCCGCCTTCGTGAAGATCGATGTCGAGGGGTTCGAGCGCGAGGTGCTCGCCGGCCTCGCCCGCCCGGTGAGGGCGCTGTCCTTCGAGTACCTGGCCGAGACCATCCCGCTCGCGCTGGCGTGCGTCGACCGGCTGGAAGAGCTCGGCCGTCACCGCTACAACGCGTCGCCTGGCGAGAGCCTGGAGCTGGCCCTCCCCGAGTGGACCGACGCGGACGGCATCCGCGGATTTCTGGCGGGACGACCGCCGGACAGCGGCTCCGGGGACGTCTATGCCCGCCGGGGCGAGCCGTTCTGAGAGGGGCGGTGGGTGCGGGCCCGCGGTGTGCGGGCTAAGATCGGCGGAGCGCCGGCCGGACGACCCCGGCCGGCGGCCATGGGGAGGTGGGACGATGCGGATCGTGGTGATCGGGGCCGGGGCGATGGGCGGCAGCTACGGCGGCCTGCTCGCGGAGAGCGGCCATGACGTGGCGCTGGTCGACACCTGGGAAGAGCACGTCCGGGCGATCGAGCGGGACGGCCTCCTGGTCGACGGCGCCCGCGGCGAGCACAGGCTCCGGCTTCCGGTGACGACCGGGGTCGCCGGCCTCGAGCCGGCGGACGTCGTGATCTGCTTCGTCGACAGCAACAACACCCGCGCCGCGGCGGCGGGGGCGGCGGAGGTGTGCAGGCCCGACGGCTTCGCGATCACCTTTCAGAACGGGATCGGCAACGTCGAGGCGCTGCAGGCGGCGGTCGGCCCCGAGCGGGTGCTCGGCGGCTCGAGCATGTGCAGCGCCGCGGTCGTCGGCCCCGGCCACGTGCGCCTCACCCACCACGCCACGACCTCGCTCGGCGAGATCGGCGGCGGGTCGAGCCCGCGGGCGGAGCGGCTCGCAGAGGCGCTGCGCGGCGCCGGGCTGGAGAGCCGGGTCGTCCCCGACGTCATGGCGACCATCTGGACCAAATTCGCGCTCAACTGCGCGATCAACGCGATCTGCGCGACCACCGGGCTCCGCCTCGGCGAGGTGGTGCGGGTCCCCGAGCTGGACGCCTTCCAGCACCGGGTGATCGACGAGGTTCTGGCGGTCGCCGCGCGGAAGGGCGTGGCGCTGACCGACCCCGACCTCCGGAAGACCGTCAAGGACCACTGCCAGCGGAAGTTCAGCAGGCCGTCGATGCTCCAGCACGTGGATGCGGGGCGGCGCACCGAGATCGACGCCCTGAACGGCGCCCTGGTCCGGGAGGCGAAGGCGATCGACCTGCCGGTGCCCTACAACGAATCGCTGGTCGCGCTGCTCAAGGGGCGGGAGCTCAGGGAGATCCGGCGACACACCCTGCCGAACCTCGACTTCGAGGCGTGGGAGGCGAAGGTGCGCGCGGGCGATCCCTCGCCCGAGCCGCCCGTAGGCTGAGACGCTTACGTGGCGACGTAGGCGCCCGCGGGCGGTCTCGCTTGAGGAATCCCCTGCTCGAGGAGCGTTGAGATCGGTGGTGGATCGACGCTGGTGGTTCATCCGGTTCCGGTGCGGACGCTCGGGTCGACAGATGGTCTCGGCGCGGCAGACCCTCGGGCGAGGCTGGTTGCGGGGCCGGGCCCCGTGGGTCCGGTTAAGACCGTTGCAACCTTTCCCCCGCATTCTGCACGAGGTCCATGTGATCCTGGGAATCCGCGCGCGGGGTCGAGGTTGGAGTGCGGGCTCACGGATTCCGACCATAGCCTGCGGCATGAAGCGAAGCTGGCGCCCGGGGGTGAAGGAATGATCGACGCGCCCCCGTCCGGAGCCGTCCGGGACGTACCGCTGGACGGGCGTCCAGGGCGCGATGCGGTAGCACCCGGGGAGGCCGGGCTCTAGAGCGGATCCCGATGTGACGGAACCGCCTGCAGGCGTTCCGCTCGGGTGAATCCGCTCCGATCGATCGGAACAGAGCAATTTTGTTCCGATGAGCGGAAGGACGTCGCGGTTGGATGCGGTTCTGTCTCATCGGAAATTGCTCGAGCAGTCCCGAGGGTGGTCGGGCAGTCAAGGAGGCGACGATGTCCAACCCGGTGATCCGGAAGCTCGGCCGCCGGCTCCGTCTCGGCATGATCGGCGGCGGCTCGGGCGCGATGATCGGTCCGGTGCATCGGGCCGCGGCGACGCTCGACGGCCGGTTCGAGGTCGTCGCGGGCGTGCTGTCGTCCGATCCGGCGAAGGGGCGCCGGGACGCGGCCGAACTCGGCATCAGGCGGAGCTACGACAGCCCGGACGAGCTGCTGAGCGCGGAGGCGGTGCGGGACGACGGCATCGACGCGCTCGCGGTGGTGACGCCGAACGACACCCATCTCGCCTACGCCGGCGCGGCGCTCGACCGGCGCCTGCACGTGATCTGCGACAAGCCGCTCACCAACACCCTGGCGGACGCACGCAGCCTGGTCCGGAAGGTCGAGGCGAGCGGCAGGGTGTTCTGTCTGACCCACAACTACAGCGGCTACCCGATGGTGCGGGAAGCGCGGGCCCGGGTCCGTGCGGGCGAGCTCGGTCCCGTCCGACTGGTCCACGTGGTCTACGCCCAGGGCTCCCTCGCGGCGAGGGTCGAGCACGGCGACATCCCGAAGCGGCTCCGCTGGCGTCTCGACCCGTCGGTGGGCGGCGCTTCACACGTCCTGCTCGACATCGGCACCCACGCCCATCAGCTCGCGACCTTCATCACCGGACAGCAGGTCAGCTCGGTGATGGCCGAGGTCGGCGCGGTTTTGCCCGGCCGGGCGGCCCACGACACCGCTTCCGCCCTCCTCCGCTTCGACGGCGGCGCCAGGGGCGTGCTCTGGACGACCAAGGCCGCGGCCGGCGCCGAGAACGCGCTGACGATCGAGGTTTACGGCGAGGAGGGTGGGCTCGCCTTCGAGCAGACCCACCCCAACCACCTCCGCCTGATGCGCCGGGACGCCGCCCCGGTCCTGCTGAGCCGCGGCCAGCCGGGACTGTCGGAGGCGGCGGCGCGCGCGACCCGGATCCCGAGCGGCCACCCCGAGGGCTTCCACGAGGCGTTCGCGAACCTCTACGCCGACTTCGCCGACGCCGTCGCCGCGTCGCTCACGGGCGAAGCCGCCGACCCGCTCGCGCTCGACTTCCCGACCGTGCACGACGGCGCGCGCGGGGTCGCGTTCGTCGAGGCCTGCCTCCGCTCGACCGCCTCGGGCCGCTGGGCGGACTGCGCCGCCGCCTGAGGGCGGGCCGGCGCTCGACGATCAATCGTCCACCCGCCGAGCGCCCGGGCGCCTCCTGCGCCGCCGTCCGGCCTGGAACCTCGAAGCCACGCTCCCGTTGACGCTTCCAGCACGCACAGGGGAGGGACTTCGATGACCGACACCACGGTGAAGAAGGTCAGCTCGGAGACCGCGCCGAAGGGCGCGCTCGGGCAGCGTCACCTGGCGTCCGGCAAGACGGTGTCGATGCGGCTCTGGGACGAGTCGCCGGGCGAGCAGAAGGCGCCGGCCCGGCGCGACTACGAGACGGTCGGTTTCGTGATCCGGGGACGGGCGGAGCTGACCCTCGAAGGCCAGACGCTCCGGCTCGAGCCGGGCGACTCCTGGCTGGTGCCGAAGGGGGCCGAGCACGCCTACCGCATCCTCGAGTCGTTCAGGGCGGTCGAGGCGACGGCGCCGCCGGCCCAGGTCCACGGGCGTGACGAGCCGCGAGCCAGCTGAGATGGCGGATCAGCGACACCCCGACGGCAACCCGCCCGGTCCGCGTGAGCCGCGCCCCGTGAGCCGGAGCGCCAACCAGGCCCGCCAGGGCGAGATCATCCTCGGCCCGCGCGGGCGCTGGATCTGGATCGGCGCCTTCGTCCTGGTCCTCGCGCTCCTCCTGTTCGGGATCTGACACCCGTGCACGCCCGGGAGGAGGCCATGGCGGAAGAGTACGGGCCGCCGGCGGAGAAGAGCGGGGGCCACGGCGGAGCGCGCCGCCACGGCTGAGCCCCATGGATCAGCATCCGGAGCCGGACCGCGCCGGCAGCTTCGCGGGCCAGGTGGCGGCGTCGCGGCTCACGCTGATCACAGCTCTCGTCGCGATTATTGTTGCGGTGTTAGTTGCTTACGCTCTTAAGATCACCTATTCGGTGAGCATGCCCCTGGCGCTGGCGTTCTTCTTGGCCGCGGCCGTCCATCCGGTTCAGACGGGGCTCGCGGCCCGTCTGCCGCGCGGACTCCGCGGCCTCGGGCTGCTCGCGGCGCTGGCGGTGGTCGTGCTGGCGCTGGCGGCCCTGGTCGGGGCGGTATGGCTCGCGGGCGAGCTCGTCGCGCCCAAGATGCCCGAGTACGCCGATCAGCTGCGCGAGCAGTGGCAGTCGCTCAAGGGCTGGGCCCGTCAGGTCGGTCTGCCGCTGCCGATCGCCGGCGGCGAAGCGGAGGGCGAACAATCGACCAACGGCAACCTGATCGAGACGCTGACCGGCACGCTTCAGGACTTCGCCTCGTCGTTCGTGTCGTTCCTCGTCCTTCTGGTGCTCACGCTGTTCTTCATGCTGCTGATGCTCGGCGAGGCCGGCCGCTGGGGAGAGAAGGCTGTCAACGCGCTTCCTGGCGGCGCCGGGCTCGAGGCGGTGGACGTGGTCCGCACCGTCGCCTTCAAGGTGCGGCGGTTCCTGCTGGTGCGCACGGTGGCGAGCCTGATCTCGGGCGTGGTCGCCGGAGTGTGGCTCTGGCTCGTCGGGGTCGATCTCGCGCTCGTCTGGGGCCTGCTTTTCTTCGTCCTCAACTACATTCCGAACATCGGCTCGGTGATCGCCGCGATCCCGCCGACCCTGGTCGCCGTCTTGCAGCTGGGCCCGGTCTGGGCGGCGGTCGCGGTCGCCGGCCTGGTCGCCAACGAGCAGATCATCGGCAACTACGTCGACCCGAAGCTGCAGGGCCGCAACCTCGACGTCTCGCCGCTCGTGATCCTGGTCTCGGTGATCTTCTGGGGCTGGGTGTGGGGCATCGTGGGCGCGTTGATCGCGGTGCCGATGACCGTGACCCTGCTGATCGCCTTCTCACGCACCGAGGCGCTCCGACCGCTGGCCCTGCTCCTCTCGTCCAGCCCCGATCTCGAGGAGATGGACCGGCGCGCCCGCCGGGACTAAGCCACCGCGCGCACGTCATCCAAACCGATTGGCGCTGCGTACATGCGGCGGCGTCGAAGAGGAGCCGCACGTGGTACATGTCGTCAAGGTGACGGTTACCCGCCCGCGTGGGCGGCCCCGGCTTTTCCACCGGATCCTCAGCCTGATGGCGATCATCATGCTCGGTCTGGCGGGGGTGCTCGCTTTCGGCCTGCCCCGGGCGTTCGGGCAGACCATCGGCGACGACTGCATTCGGACTTGCACGCCGGCATGAACAGGTAGACGCTCGGACCATTGGTAGGGTGCGTCGCGCGATTGCACGAACATGATTGGCCCGATATGGAGCGTGCGACGCGGATCTCCCGACGGTGCGCAGCGCCGCCGGATCTCCGCGCCGATCGTCACAAGAACTGCACTTCTCGCCCTTTTCCTCATCATCGGGATGGGTCTCGCTGATGTGCGGGCCGGGCTGGTGCCGGACGAGGGCAAGCCGTTCGTCTGCGCCCAGGTCGTGATCGCGATCGACGGCTCGGAGAGCACGCGCGACTCCGGCTTCCAGCGCCAGATCCAGGCGCTCGACCATGCGCTTCGCCATGCCGAACTGCATCAGGCGCTTCAGGACTGCCTGCCGGGGAGCGTCGCGCTCGGGCTCATCACCTGGTCCGGCCCGAACCAGCAGAGCATCTGCCTGCCTTGGAGCGTGGTGAGGAACGGCGGCGATCTCGCCCTCACCGCCTTCGCCCTGCAGAGCTGCCGCTATATCGGCGGCACCACCGACATCGGTGCGGCGGTCATCTATGCCCTTCGGATGCTCTCGAGCGCACCGTACGAAAGCTACTACCGGAGCGTCCTGCTGCTCACCAACGGCCGCACCGACCGTGGTGCCGAAGCACGCCTCATGGCCGCAAGGCAGGCCGCCGACCGCGCCAAGATCACCCTGGTCGGCCACGCCCTGCTCCGGAAGAGCCGGTCGTGGCTCGGCCAAGGCCGGCCGGACCACGAGCCGCTGAGGGATTACGTCGCGCGCAACATCACGGCAGGGCCACGTGCCTTCTGGAGCGCGTCCGATCTCCCCGCCGATTGGCGCGAGATCCTGAACACACTGGTCCGCATGCTTCGCCAGGAGCTGAACTGATCAGGCGAACAGGTCGCCGCTCGCGGGCGGGAGCGGCCGGACGAGCTCGGGGTCGTCGTTGGCGGGGCTGCCGACCCGCGGGCTGACGGGAAAGCACTCCAGCCAGTCCGAGGGGCAGGGGCGAAGTAGGGTGCCCGCTTCCTCGGGATCGGCGGCGAGCCAGCGCTGGTGATCGTCGCGGCCGAGGATCACCGGCATCCGGTCGTGCAGCGGCGCGACCAGCTCGTTCGGCGGACCGGTGATGATCGTGCAGCTGTGGATGCTCTGTCCCTCCGGATCACGCCAGATGTCCCAGAGCCCGGCGAACGCGAGCAGGCCCCCCTCCTTCAGGCGGATCAGGTAGGGCTGCCGTTTCCGACCGTCCTTCCGCCACTCGTAGAAGCCGTCTGCGGGGACCAGGCAGCGGCGGCGCCGGAACGGGTCGCGGAACGCGGGCTTGCTCGCGACGCCCTCGACCCGGGCGTTGATCATCCGGTTGCCGATCGAGGGATCCTTCGCCCAGTGCGGGATCAGGCCCCAGCGGACCAGCGCGAGCTCCCGGCCCGCGCCGTCGCGGGTCAGCCGGACGATCGGCACCTCCTGGCTCGGCGCGATGTTGTAGCGCGCGCCGAGGTTCGGCCGCTCCGGCACGTCGAACAGCTCATGGACCGCCTCGAGCGGCGAGGTCAGGACGTAGCGTCCGCACATGGCGGCGAAGGTGATGGCCCGCTCGCCCTGCCGCAAGGGCGATCTCTCGACAAGCGGGAGAGACGCGCCGCCGACTGGAGCTCCACCCGGTCTGCTTCGACGCCGTGGACCTGGAACTCCGGGCGTTCGCGACCGATTTCTCCAGCGACGAGCCGCTCGGGAGAGCGGTCCGCAGTGCGTGTCCCGGGCAGTGCAGGATTCCCGATCTTCGCCGCTTGACGTGACGCGTCGATGGCGGACACTGCTCGAAAAACCCGGTCAGGGGAGGGCGAGCGCACCATGGCAGCGGAGAAGGGGTCCGGACGCCGCCGGGCGTTCGGCCTGCCGACGGTCCGACCCGGCCTCGAGCCGCCCGACGACCTCGCCGGCGACCCCGCCTGCCCGACCACCGATCTCGCGCGTCTGCTGCGCGGGCCAGACCGGGCGCTGGTCGTGCACCAGAAGGACCGGTTCGCCGGGCTCAACGAGATCATGCCGGGATGACCCGCAGCCGGCGCGCTCCCCGCCCGCCGCGGGGTGTCGAGTGGAGGCAGCCATCATCATGATCCGCAGAGATCGGGACCGACGGGGTGAAGGGACGCGCACCTCGATCCCCGCATTCCTCGACCGCGCCCGTGAGACCAACGAGCGGCTGGAGCTGCGCGGCGGCCGCATCTTCGTCACCACCCGGGCGGGCACGATCCACGACCTGCTGCGCGCGCGGACCGCGAAGATCCTCCGCCGGCAGCTCGAGGGGCGGCCGTGGCGGGTCCTGGAGGGCGAGGCGGTGCAGCTCGACCAGCACAACGTGCTGCGGCCGGACATCGCGATCGTGTTCTCGGCGCAGGATCGGCCGAGGATCGCCGCCGACCCGGTGGCGGTGGTCGAGATCATCGAGCCGGCCACCGCGGACGTCGACCGGGGCGAGCGCGGCCAGCACTACCGGGACGTCCGCTCGGTCGAGCACTACGTGCTGATCTCGACCGACGCGCAGCGGGTCGAGCTGTTCTCGCGCGAGGCGGCGCGCTCCTGGTCGTATCGGAGCTACGACGGGCTGCATCGGATGGTGCCGCTCGCCACGCTCGACATCACCCTGCTGCTGGCCGCCGTCTACGAGGGGATCGACATCGCCGCCGGAGGCAGGCGCGCCGGGCTTTGAGGCACGGCGCGGGCGCCCGCCGCTCGTGGTGGTCGCCTCCCTCCAACTTCACCGACGAGCCGACGTTTAGGAACCCGGGGGCGGACTGCGGCGGGATTGCGAGATCGACGATTCCGGCTCCTGCTCCCGACCTGACCGGCTCGGACGCCGTCGCGGCCGTGCTCGCGGCGTTTCGCCCCCCGGACCATGAACTTCCTCAGCCAGCACCTGACGCCGGAGCCTGTGCCCCACGTCACATCGAACTCTGTCCCGAAAGACGAGGATGGGTATCCCGCAACCGGTGATCTGGTTGCGGTTGGCACAGGAGGGGGTGGGATGGCGACCTTTTCGACTTCGGCTTCTGACCCTGCGTCCGGGACGGCCGCGCGGGAAGGTTCGGTCCGCAGGAGCCTGTTCGGCCTCAAGCGGCAGCGGTCGAGAGCCGGCGGGCGCAACGGCGATCTCACGCGGCACATCGAAGATGCCCATGATCTGCTTTGCTCGGCCAACCGCAAGGGGGTGCGGATACCGCAGGACGTGGTCACCGTCATGGTCGAGGTGCGGCGGACCTACGAGGCGGGAGGGACGCCGGACGCAGAGCTCGAGACGCGCTTCTGGAACGCCTACGGCCTGCTCCGGAGCGCCATCGAGCCGACCCACCGGGCGCGCCGGATGTATCGCTGGGTGTTCTATGTGACCCTCGCGCTCCTCCTGCTCTCCCAGCTCGCCTACCTGTTCGGCGCCAGCGTGCGCGACCAGATCACCAGACTCGACGAGGAGCACTACCGCCTGCTCGGCCAGCAGCAGGTGGCGGCCGCGCCACCGGAGGAAGGCGCCGACCAGGGTGCGGGAGCGGCGCTGGCGACACCGTTGTCGATCCAGGAGCAGATAGAGGCCAACGAAGCCGCCCGCACAGACTACCGCGAGCTCGCCCGGCAGCTGGTGCCCTGGTTCGGCACCCCATCTCTCGCGCTCGCGGCGCTCAAGATCTACCTCGAGTTCCTGTCGTCCTACCTGCTCCCGGCGCTCTACGGCCTGCTCGGCGCCTGCGCATTCGTGCTCCGGCAGCTCTCCGACGACATCGGCCGGCTGCGCTTCGCGAGCGACATCAAGGGCCAGTACACGCTGCGCCTCAACATCGGCCTGCTCGCCGGCCTCGCGGTCGGCTGGTTCATCCAGCCGGACCAGGAAGCGAGCGTGGTCGCCAACCTGCCGCCGCTCGCCCTCGCCTTCGTCGCCGGGTACGGCAGCGACCTGCTGTTCGCGGTCCTCGACCGCATCGTCCAGGCCTTCACGTCGCCCCGGGGCGATGGCATGACGGTGCGCGAGGAGAGCGCCGGAGGCCTCGAGCGGGTCGAGCGGCGGAGCGTCGAGACCCGGGTCGCGGATGGCCGCCGGGCGGAACCCGAGGACGAGCGGGATGCAACGAGCGGTGGGACGAAGCCGAGTCGTCCGGCGGGCGAAGATCCGGACGCGGGGGAACCACGCAAAGCCGCCTGACCTCGCCGCCGGACGTCTCCGACGGGGCCGGTCGTGAGCGGCCGGCCCCGGTGCAGTGTACATCTTGATGAGAGGCACCCTGGCCCGGCTGCTCGACCGGCTCGCCGGGCCCGGCCCGTTCCTCCGTTCGACATGAGGGAAGGCCGGTAAGTGGCGGATCACGATGCGGTTCGCGCGGAGGCCGAGCCGGTGCGTCACCTGCACATCGACCCGCTCGGCGGCGCCGCCGGGGACATGATCATCGCGGCGCTGCTCGACGCGTTCCCCGAGTTCGAGGAGCGCGCCGTCGAGGCGATGCGGGCGGCGGGGCTGCCGGCGGCCTGGCAGCCGGTCGTGGCCCGGCACCACGACGGCGTGCTCGGCGGCCGGCGTTTCGGGATCGAACGCGGGCCAGGTGCCGCGGACGCGCCGGACAACCACTTCCGGGCGCTGGTCAGGATGCTCGAGAGCTCGGACCTCGCGCCGGCCGTCGCCCGGCGCGCGGCCACGATCCTCGAGCTGATCGGGTGGGCCGAGGCGGCGGTGCACGGGGTCGACCTCGAACGGGTCCACTTCCACGAGCTCGCCGACTGGGACTCGATCGCGGACGTGGTCGGGGCGGCGACGCTGATCGAGGCGCTGCAGCCTCTCCGGGTCTCGCTCGCGCCGCTGCCGCTCGGCGGCGGCCGGGTCAGGACCCGCCACGGCTGGCTGCCGGTCCCGGCGCCGGCGACGGCGCGCCTGCTCGATGGCCTGCCGGTGATCGACGACGGGATCGGCGGCGAGCGGGTCACCCCGACCGGGGCGGCGATCCTCCGTCACCTCGAGCCGACGCCGCACCTGCCCCCGGGCGCGTGGCGGCTCGCCCGGACCGGCCACGGCTTCGGGACCCGGACGCTGGACGGGATCAGCAACGTGCTCCGGGTCATGGTCTACGAGCGCGGGGAGGAGCATGGCTGGACCGGCGAGCGGGTGGGCGTGATCGGCTTCGAGGTCGACGACATGAGCCCGGAGGCGCTCGCCCTCGGCGTCGACCGGCTGCGCGCCAGGGAAGGGGTGCTCGACCTCGTGCAGATCCCGGCATTCGGCAAGAAGGGGCGGGTCGCGGTCCAGATCCAGGTCCTGGCCCGCGAGGACGCGCTGGATTCGGTGATCGGGGCCTGCTTCGCTGAGACCACCACGATCGGGCTTCGCCACCGGATCGAGGCGCGCGCGGTGCTCGGGCGGCGGGAACGGGTTGCGGAGGGCGTGCGGGTAAAGGTAGTGGAACGGCCGGGCGGGCGGACGCTCAAGGTCGAGGCCGAGGACCTGCGCCCGCTCGAAGGCCATGCCGCCCGGGAGAACCGAAGGCGTGCGATCGAGCGCGCGGTGGACGAGGAGCGCGATGGGCCCGACGACTGATCTGCTGCGCGCGCTGCACGCGGTCCTCGACCGGATGGGCGAGGTCTGCCTCGCGGTCAGCGGCGGGGTCGACAGCATGACGCTCGCGGTCGTGGCCGGGCGGCGGCTCGGGGCGCGGGCTGCCGTGATCCATGCGACGTCGCCGGCGGTGCCGCCGGAGGCGACCGCGCGCGTCCGACGCTACGCGAGCCTGGAGGGCTGGCCGCTCGAGGTGATCGACGCCGGCGAGTTCGCCGACGAGCGCTACCTCGCCAACCCCTCGAACCGCTGCTTCTTCTGCAAGACCAACCTCTACGGCGCGCTCGCGGCGCGTACCTCGGCCATGATCTGCTCGGGCACCAACACCGACGACCTCGGCGACTACCGGCCCGGCCTGCAGGCCGCCGCTGCGCACCGGGTGCGTCATCCCTACGTCGAGGCCGGGATCGACAAGGCGGCCGTGCGCCGGATGGCCCGCGTGCTGGGCCTCGACGATCTGGCCGAGCTGCCGGCGGCGCCCTGCCTGTCGAGCCGGCTCGAGACCGGAATCCGGGTGAGCGCGGCCAGGCTCCGCCTGGTCCACCGGGTCGAGCGCCTGATCGAGGACGCGCTCGAGCCCGAGACCGTCCGCTGCCGGGTCATGACCGACGGGGTCACGGTGCAGCTCGACGCGGAGAGCCTCGCCGCGATCGAGGGCGAGGGCGGGCATGTCCTCCGGCGCCAGATCGGGGACCTGCTGGTCGCGCACGGCGAGGTGCGGGCGCCCCGCTACGCACCCTACCGGATGGGGAGCGCCTTCCACCGCCCGGCCACGCATGGCTGACGTCGAGTTCGACTTCGAGCGGGTGAAGCGGATCGGGCTCGCGGAGGCGGTGCTCGGCGCCGGCAAGAACGCCGGCCAGCTGATCGAGATCGTCGAGACCACGCGCGCCCGGGACGTGCCGCTGCTGCTGACCCGGCTGCCGCTCGAGGCAGGCGAGGCGCTGAGCGCCCGCTTCGGCGCTGCCGTCGACTACGACCCGCTGTCCAGGACCGCGTTCGTGGGCGCGGTCGCTGGGCCTTCCGGAGCGCCCCGGGTGGCGATCGTCACCGCCGGCACCAGCGATCTCCCGGTGGCGGTCGAGGCCGAGCGCACGCTCGCCTTCAACGGGCTCGCGGCCGAGCGGTTCGTCGACTGCGGCGTCGCCGGGTTGTGGCGGATCCTTCGGCACGAGGAGGCGCTGCGCGGCTTCCCCGTGGTGATCGCCTGCGCCGGCATGGAGGGCGCTCTCTTCAGCGTCCTCGGCGGGCTGCTCGGCGGCCTCCTGATCGCCGTCCCGACCTCGACCGGCTACGGCCTCGCCGAGGAAGGGCGGACGGCCCTGCATGCGGCGCTGGTCAGCTGCGCGCCAGGGGTCGTCGTGGTCAACGTCGACAATGGCTTCGGGGCGGCGTGCGCTGCGATCCGCGCGCTCAACCTCGCGACCCCCCCTCGCTGATCGTCCGGAGCGGGAGATGGAGCTCTGGATCCCGATCACGCTCGCGGCCGCCTTCTTCCAGAACCTCCGGAGCGCGCTCCAGAAGTACCTGAAGGGACGGCTCAGCACGCTCGGCGCGACCCTGGTCCGGTTCTCCTACGGCGTGCCGTTCGCGCTCCTCTACCTCCTGGTCCTGAACCAGGGCTTCGGCTTCGATCTCCCCGGGCCCAACCCGACCTTCGCGATCTACGCCGTGATCGGCGGCATCGCGCAGATCGTCGCGACCGCGCTGCTGCTCATGACCTTCTCGTACCGGAACTTCGCGGTCGGCACGACCTACTCCAAGACCGAGACGCTGCAGACCGCGATCTTCGCGATCATCGTCCTCGGCGATCCGCTCACCCTCCCGGTGATGCTCGCGATCCTGATCAGCTTCGCGGGCGTGGTGCTCCTGTCCGCGGCGCAGACCCGCACGGGCGTCCGGGCGATGATCACCGGGCTCGGCGAGCCGCCCGCCCTGATCGGGATCGGGTCGGGCGCCGCCTTCGCCGTTTCGGCGGTCTCCTACCGCGCGGCCTCGCTCGCGCTGGACAGCGGCGACTTCCTGATCCGGGCGAGCTTCACGCTCGCCTGCGTGATCGTGCTCCAGAGCGTGATCCTCGGCCTCTACCTGATCGTCCGCGAGCCGGGCCAGCTCTGGGCGACCGCCCGCGCGTGGCGCGCCGCGGTCTGGGTCGGGCTCTCGGGCATGCTCGCGTCCGCCGGCTGGTTCACGGCCATGACCATCCAGCCGGTGGCGCACGTCCGGGCGCTCGGGCAGATCGAGCTGGTGTTCACCTTCATCGCCGCGCACTTCTTCTTCAAGGAGCGGAGCACGCGGCTCGAGATCAGCGGCATCCTGCTCGTGATCGGCGGCATCCTGGTCCTCCTGCTCGCCACCGACTGAGGTCGGACCGACCCCTCAGCGGTCGTGCCGGGCCCGGACCTCGTAGTGCTGCGAGCATTCGTCGAAGCGCGCCAGGACCTGCCGCGCGCTGGCCGGCACGTAGGCCTGCTCGTAGTCCGCGCCGGCGAAGGCGCGCACCGCGTCGAGGTCGTCGAACCACATGACGGTCATGAACTCCACCTCGCCGGCGACGGCGCGGCGGAACAGCTCGATCCGGCGGAACCCTTCGACGTTCTTCGCGAAGATGCCGGGGAAGACCTCCGTCTCCAGCAGGCGCTCGTAGGCGTCGGCGTTGGCGGGCGTGGTCCAGCCGCGCCAAGTTCTAGCGATCATCTTCCGCTCCTCCGTGACCGGCAGCTCATCGCGGCCCGAGCATGTCCCGGATCGCTGCACCCGCCTCCGCCATCGCGGTTCGCGATGCGGCGACGTCGAGGGTCATCTGCAGGAAACCGTGGACGAGGCCCGGATACTCCGCGTAGCGGTGCGGGGCGCCGACGGCCTCGAGCCGGGCCGCGAGGTCGCGGCTGTCGTCGAGCAGCGGGTCGGACGCGCCGCAGTTCAGGAACAGCGGCGGCAGGCCGGCGAGATCGGCGTGGAGCGGCTCGGCATGCGGATGACCCTGGCCGTGCTCGCCCAGGTAGTTGCGCCAGAACCAGTCCATCTCGGCGGTGCTGAGGCGAAGCGAGCCGTCGCCGAACGCCCGGTGGGACGGGCTGTCGGTGCGGGCGACGTAGCAGCCGTAGAACAGGGCCGCGCCTCGCACCCCGCCGAGGTCGTCTCGGTCGCGGAGCGCCAGCAGGCTCCCGAGCGCAAGGTTGGCGCCGGCGGAATCACCGGCGAGCACGAGCCGGCCACGATCGATGCTCAACGCGGCCGCACGGGCGCGGGCGTGCCCGACGGCGGCGAGGCAATCCTCGAGCGGCTCGGGGAAGGCCGCTTCCGGCGACAGGCGATAGTCGACGGCGAGCAGCGCCGCGCCGCTCGCCAGCGCCAGCATCCGCATCAGCCGGTGATGACTGTCGATCGAGCCGAGCGTCCAGCCGCCCCCGTGGAAGTAGACGACGAGCGGCAGCCCCGTCTCGTCCTCGGGCCACATCATCCGGGCGCGGAGTGGACCGCCCGGCCCCTCGATCACCAGCTCCTCGACCCGCGGCAGGTCGGGCAGCTCGCGGTTCCAGAACCGGCACATCTCCTCCATCTGCGCCCGCGCCTCGGCCAGCGGCTGGCTCGCGCGGCCGTAGACCGGCTCGGATGCCTCGAGCAGGCGGGCGACGTCCGGATCGATGAACACGGGCGCCTGATCGTCGGCCATCGCTCACCTCTCGCTGCGGGCGGTCGTCTCCGATCTACCCGATCCGACCCCTGGTCGTCAGCCGGCATCAGCTCGCGCCGAAAGCGAAGCCACCTTCTCAGGTGCGCTTCGGCGCGCTACATCCGGGACGACCGGCTCGGAGTCATGCGAGATGAACCGCCGCTACGCCTGGATCATCGCCGCCGTCATCGGGGTCCTTGCGCTGGCCTTCCTGTTCTGGCCGGAGCAGGAGCCGGCGGTCGGCACCACCACGCCCGATCCGGATCAGCTCGGGCCGGCCGGCGCGCCCGAGATTCCCGACACGCCGCAGGAACCCAGCGGCCAGAACTAGCCAGTTTCCAGAGCGGGCAAGACACGGCGGTCAAGAAGGCAGCTCAGGCCCGGGCTCGATGGTCGTCAGCAGACCGACCGGCGTGCCGTGCAGGCGGTCCGGCAGGCGGTCGTCTCGCGCTCGCGACATGCCGCCATCGCCCGTGCGCCGACCGCCATGCAGGGCAAGAAGATCATCTTTCCGGGCGCGCAAAGGGCGGAGCAGTAGGCATCCGGCTGTTGACCAGGGCAGCTCTCGACCGAGCCGGACACGACCGCCTGCGTGGCGGAGGGAAACGGGTCCAAATCGTCGGGAGCGGCTGCGACGCGCGCGATAGCGGATGCCGCGAGCGTGGCCGCAACGGCGACCGGACGGATCGCGCAAGTCGCCGAGCGCATGATCAGCCGAGAACGTTTCGCCAAGTGTGAGCGATGGAGCGGGTGAAGGGAATCGAACCCTCGACACGTAGCTTGGGAAGCTACTCTAAGATGGCGGAAATGCTGACGTCCGACGGCTGATGTTGCATTCTTGTCGCATCCCGGCTCATGCCAGCACTGGTTGCAGCCGCAGCTGCCCCGCTTCGAGCCGGGCCTGGTCCCCGGCGTCGTCCGGGAACAGGTGGGTGTAGAGATCGAGCGTGATCTGGATCGTGGCGTGCCCCATGATTGCCTGCACCCGCTTGGCCTGGATTCCCTCGGCGATCAGCCACGACGCACAGTAGTGGCGCAGGGTGTGCAGGCTGTACTTCGGCCGGCCACTCGTAGTGATCCCGCATTCCGCCTGGAGCGGCCCCAGGACGCGGTTATAGATGTTCCCGTGGTTCTCGACCTTCCCGGCGCCGTTCGGGAACACGAGCCGGGCCTCGCCGTTCGGGCACGCCAGCTTCCACTCCCGGATTATGTTGACCAGCATCGGCGCCCCCGTTCCAGTCAGCGAGGCTCGTCCGCATCGCGAGCGCCGCATCGAGCGCGCGGGCGGCATCGGATGCCCTGCTGCGCTCGACGCCGAACACGGCCATGAGGCCGTCGCCGAGCAGCTTGTGGACCGCACCCCCGTGGGCGCGGACGGCGTCCGCGAGCCGGCCCTGCAGCGCCATGGCAAGCGCGAGCGCCGCTACCGGGCTCATCGTCGACGCGAGCTTCGAGAATCCCTTGACGTCGGCGAACAGGACGGCGGCGGGGCGGATCGCGGCCATGCCGTGCGCCGCGTCGTCGCCGCCGGCATCGGGGCGGCAGAGCCTGCAGGCGCGGTAGCCCCGCTCCGCCGCCGCGCGCGCCGCCTCGAAGGTCGTCACGTTCGACCGGCGCGGGCGCCGGGCGGGACACACCGGGCGGCAGTAGATGCCGGTGGTCTTCACGGCGTAGACGAAGGTGCCGTCGGCGCGCGGATCGCGCGCGAGGACGGCGCGCCAGCGGGCGTCGTCGATCCGCCCGTCGGGGCCGGCAGGATGTATCGAGCTGGTCATGGCTTCCTCCCCATCGCGCGCGCCGCGCGGGCGTGGGCTCAGATCCCCGTTCTGCCGATGGCGAAGCGGTCGCGCATCCCGATTCTTGCGCTAAAGTCGTGCGCCGTGGGCGCGGCACGACGGGAGGGCGAGGGTCATGAAGATCACCGGCATCGAGACCATCCGGCTCGGCGAGTTCCCGAACCTCATCTGGGTCCGGGTCGAGACCGACGAGGGGATCACCGGGCTCGGCGAGAGCTTCTACCGGCCCGAGGCGGTGGAAGCCCACCTCCACGCCACGGTCGCGCCGCAGCTGCTCGGGGAGGACCCGCTCCGGATCGACTGGATCTCGAGGAAGCTGATGAACGACTACGTCGGCTTTGCGAGCTCCGGCGCCGAGATGCGCGCGGCGTCGGCGGTCGACGTTGCGCTCTGGGACCTGTTCGGCCGCGCGGTCGGCCTGCCGGTGCACCAGATGCTCGGCGGCCTGTCCCGCGACAAGGTCCGCACCTACAACACCTGCGCCGGCTACCGCTACGTCCGCCAGAACGTCGGCCAGGCGACCCAGAACTGGGGTATCGACCAGCAGACCGGGCCGTACGAGGACCTCGACGCCTTCCTCAACCGTGCCGACGAGCTCGCCCACAGCCTGCTGGAAGAAGGCATCACCGGCATGAAGATCTGGCCGTTCGACTTCGCGGCCGAACGGACCGGGGGCCTCTACATCGCCCCGGAGGAGCTCGCGACGGCGCTCGAGCCGTTCGAGAAGATCCGGGCTGCCGTCGGCTCGAAGATGGACGTCATGGTCGAGCTGCACAGCCTGTGGAACGTCACCGCCGCGAAGCGGCTGTTCAAGGCGATCGAGCCCTATGACCCGTTCTGGTTCGAGGACCCGATCAAGATGACCAACATGGACGCGCTGGCCGAGGTCGCCCGCTCGACCCGGGTCCCGATCTGCGCCTCCGAGACCCTGGCCGGGCGGCCGGCGTTCCGCGAGATGATGGCGAAGCACGCCTGCGGCATCTGCATGCTCGACATCGGCTGGGTCGGCGGGCTCTCCGAGGCCAAGAAGATCGCGACCATGGCAGAGGCGCACCAGCTGCCGGTGGCGCCGCATGACTGCTCGGGACCGATCGTCTACGTCGCCTCCTGCCACCTCTCGCTCAACGCGCCGAACGCGCTGATCCAGGAGAGCGTGCGCGCCTTCTACCCCGGCTGGTACAAGGAGCTGGTGACCGAGCTGCCGGAGATCCGGGACGGCCACATCTACCCGATGAGCGGGCCCGGGCTCGGCACCGAGCTGCTGCCCGACATCACGAGGCGCCCCGATGCCGTCGTGAAGCGGACGCGCCAATAGGCCCGGTCTGCCGCCGGGCCTGCCAGGGCAGGTCTGCCTGGTGCAGCCCATGCCG
>DASUSF010000148.1:0-6833 GCA_036375275.1 Geminicoccaceae bacterium
CCCGCTGCCGCTTCTCGACCAGTCTCCAAGCCTCAGCATCGCGGGCCGCGGCGTCGGCCTCAAGCGGTAGCGGCGCCGGCGGGCTCTGCGCAGCGCGCCGCGCGACCGGCGCACGACAGGAGGCGGGACATGGACTTCTCCCTGAGCGAGGAGCAGCGGGCGCTGCAGGAGACGGTCCGGCGCTTCGCCGGGAGCGAGCTCGGGCCGGTGGCGCGGCGGGTCGAGGACGAGGACGAGCCGCCGGGGCCGGAGGTGCTCCGGCGGATGGCCGAGCTCGGCCTCCTCGGGGTCAACCTCGACCCGGCCCATGGCGGCGGCGGGATGAGCCATCTCGATGCGGTGCTCGTGCTCGAGGAGGTCGCGAAGGTGTCGATCGCGACCGCCTTCCCGGTGTTCGAATCGAGCTTCGGGCCGACCCTCGCGATCGCCCACTTCGCGCCGGAGGCGATGCGGCGGCGGGTCCTCCCGGAGGTCTGCGCCGGGCGGATGATCGTCGCGGTCGCGATGTCGGAGCCGGATGCAGGCTCGGCGCTCACCGACCTCTCGACCTGGGCCCGAGTCAACGGCGACCGGGTGATCCTGAGCGGCCAGAAGCGCTGGTGCTCGGGCGCGGGCCATGCCGACGCCTACCTGGTCTATTGCCGGATGTCGGACGAGCCGGGTGCGCGGGGCATCGGCGCGGTCCTGGTCGAGAAGGGCCGGGACGGCTTCACCTTCGGCAAGCGCGAGCGGCACATGGGCTTCCGGGGCGTCCCCAGCGCCGACATGTTCTTCGACGAGGTCGAGGTGCCCGCGGACAACATCGTCGTGTCGGCGGGCGGGTTCCGGAAGCTCATGGAGGCATTCGACCTGGAGCGCTGCGGCAACACCACCATGAGCCTCGCCGTCGCCCAGTCGGCGCTCGACCACGTCCTGGACTACGTCCAGGAGCGGCGCCAGTTCGGCAAGCCGCTGATCGACTTCCAGGCGGTCCAGTTGCAGATCGCGGAAATGAAGATGAAGGTCGACGCCGCGCGCCTGCTGCTCTACCGCGCGGTCGTCAACGCCGAGCGCGGCCTGCCGTCGGGCGCCGACAGCTCGATCGCGAAGTGCTTCGCCAACGAGATGGTGCGCGAGGTGACCGGCCGGGCGCTGCAGCTGATGGGCGGCTACGGCTATTCCCAGGCCTACCCGATCGAGCAGAAGATGCGGGACGGCTGGGGCTGGGGCATCGCCGGCGGCGCCATCGACATCCAGAAGGTCAACATCGCCGCCGCGCTGGTCGGCCGGCGCTTCGACCAGCGGCGGTGATCCGGCGCGATGGCGGGCCTGCCGGATCTGCCCCTCGCCGGGATCCGGTTGCTCGATCTGACGACCGTGCTGTTCGGCCCGATCACGACCCAGCTCATGGGCGACCTCGGCGCCGACGTGATCAAGATCGAGGCGCCCGGTGGCGACGCGACGCGGCACGTCGGGCCGTCCCGGAGCCCCGGCATGGGCGCCCTGTTCATGGGCGCGAACCGGAACAAGCGGAGCATCGAGCTCGATCTCAAGCGGCCCGAAGCGAAGGCGGCGCTCTGGCGCCTGATCGACCGCGCCGACGTGTTCGTCCACAACATCCGCCCGCAGAAGATCCGGGCGCTCGGCTTCGATCCCGACGCGGTCATGGCGCGCAACCCCAGGATCGTCTACGGCGGCCTGCACGGCTACGGCGAGGACGGGCCCTACGGCGGCCGCCCGGCGTACGACGACGTCATCCAGGGCCAGTCCGGCCTCGCCGGCACGTTCACGGCGCGCGACGGCGAGCCGACCCTCGTGCCCTCCACCATCGCCGACAAGACCGCGGCGCTTGTGGCCATGGGCGGGCTGCTTGCAGCGCTGGTCCGGCGGGAGCGGACCGGTCGCGGCGGCTACGTCGAGTGCAGCATGTTCGAGGCCCTGGTCGGCTACAACCTGCTCGAGCACCACTACGGCGCCATGTTCCAGCCGCCGCTGAGCGGCTACGGCTACCCGCGCATGCTCTCCGCCCAGCGGCGGCCGCACCGGACCAGGGACGGCCACATCTGCATGCTGGCCTACACCGACCGGCAATGGCGGTCCTTCTGGCGGCTGGCCGGGCGGCCGGAGCTGGCGGCCGACGAGCGGTTCGCGACGATGCGGGAGCGCAGCCGCAACATCGACGCCCTGTACGAGGCAGCGGGCGCGATCCTGTCCGGCCGGACCACGGCCGAGTGGCTCGAGATCCTGGGCGCGGCCGAGATCCCGTGCGGGCCGGTCAACGGCTTCGAGGACGTGCGGGCCGATCCCCACCTGAACGCGATCGGCTTCTTCCGGCCGTACGACCACCCGAGCGAGGGGCCGCTCGAGATCCCGGACGCGCCGTGGCGGTTCGATCGCGGGTCCCTGCCGGTGCGCGTGGCGCAGCCGGCGCTCGGCGAGCACGGCCACGCGATCCTGCGCGAGGCCGGCTGCTCCGAAGCCGAGATCGAGCGGCTCCTGAACGCGGCCGAGGGAGATCCGAGCCCTTGAAGGTGATGCAGATCGAAGGGGCCTGGGGGCCTGAGAACATCCGTCTGGCCGAGCGTCCCGAGCCCGAGCCCGGGCCGGGCGAGGTGGTGATCGGGATGCGGGCGGTCTCGATCAACCCGCGCGACCTGATCATGAGCCGGGGCGGCTACGGCCGGCGCGGCGGCAGCCTGCCGCTGGTGCCGCTCTGCGATGGCGCCGGCGAGGTCGTGGCGGTCGGCGAGGGGGTCCGCCGGGCAGCGATCGGCGACCTGGTCTGCCCGACCTACAGCCGGACCTGGCTCGCCGGCCCGCTCGGCCCGGACTCGCTCCGCGGCGCCCACGGCGGGCCGCTCGACGGGACCATGCAGGAGCGGATGCTGATCCCCGAGGAGGCCGTGGTCAAAGCGCCCCGGCACCTGAGCGCCGCCGAGGCCGCGACGCTGCCCTGCGCCGCGGTCACCGCCTGGAACGCGCTGGTCGAGCAGGGCGGCATCCGGGCGGGTGACGCGGTTCTGCTCCAGGGCACCGGCGGCGTCTCGCTGTTTGCGCTGCAGGTCGCGAAGCTGCACGGCGCGTTGGTCATCCTCACCTCCTCGTCCGACGCCAAGCTCGAGCGGGCGAAGGCGATGGGCGCCGATCACCTGATCAACTACCGGTCCACGCCGGACTGGCACCGCCGCGCCCATGAGATCACGGCCGGCCGCGGCGTGGATCACGTGGTCGAGGTCGGCGGCGCCGACACCCTCGAGCGCTCGATCAGGGCGGTCCGCCCGGGTGGCACGATCAGCATGATCGGTGTCCTCGGCGGCAGCACGCCGGAGCTCGGGCTCGGCCGCGTGGTGACCCGGAACATCCGCCTCCAGGGGGTCACCGTCGGCAGCCGCGCGACCTTCGAGGCCATGGTCCGGGCGATGGAGCTGCACGCGCTCCGGCCCGCCATCCACGACCAGCGCTTCGCCTTCGAGGAGGTCGGCGCGGCCCTTCAGGCGCTGCCCGAGGGCCGGCACTTCGGCAAGGTCGTCTCCGAGTTCTGAAGCCGCCGTCATCCGTCCGGCGTACCTGGAGCCCCTCGGGCGGCTCGCCGAGCGAGGTTGAGCCGGACTCCTGGATCTGCGAAGGTCCTGGGCAGACGGGTCGGCCACGGCCGATCGCAACGACAAGAACGGGAGGTCTTCGATGCGGAAGGCACGATTGAGCACGCTGATCGCGACCGCAGTCTCGCTCGTCGCACTGCCCGCCGTTGCGCAGCAGGTCGAGGGACCTGAGGTCAGCTGGAACATCTCGACCTGGGGTAAGGAGCGCGAGTTCACGGCCGGGATCGAGAAGATCGCGGACCTGGTGAGCGAGCGCACCGGCGGCAACTTCCAGATCAAGATCCACTATGGCGAGGCGCTCTCCGGCTCGCGCGAGAACCTCGACGGCCTGAAGCTCGGGGCGTTCGAGGGCGCCATGTTCTGCAGCTTCTACCACCCGGGCAAGACGCCGGCCTGGGAGGTGATCAGCATGCCCTTCCTCCCGCTCGGCGATTGGGAGGTGAACCGCAAGGTTCGGGAGGCGATGCTCGAGCACCCGATCCTGGTCGCCGACATGGAGCGCTGGAATGCGATGCCGTACTTCTCGGCGCTGCTCCCCCAGTACGAGTTCCTGGGGCGCGGCGAGCCGCCGGAGACGCTCGAGGACTGGCAGGGGCTCCGGGTCCGCGCGGGCGGCGGGATCGGCGACGCCATGGAGAAGCTGGGCGCGATCCTGACCACGGTGCCGGCGCCGGAGGTCTACACCGGCCTCGAGCGGGGCACGATGGACGCCGCGTCCTTCCCCTACACCTACTCCCACGCCGCCTACCAGATCCCGGAAGTGACCGACTGGTTCACCTCCAACATGTCGCCCGGGACGACCGAATGCGGCACCGTCCTGAGCAAGACCGCTTACGAGGAGCTGCCCGACCAGTACCAGCAGCTGCTCGAGGACGTGAAGGACGAGGCGTACGAGGTGCAGGTCCAGGCGTACCAGGACATCGACAAGGTCAACCTGCCGGAGTTCCGCGAGCGGCTGACCGAGGTCACCTACAGCGACGAGGTGCTGCAGGAGTTCCGGGCCAAGGCCGGCCAGGCGGTCTGGGAGGAATGGATCGAGGCCAACAAGGACCTGTTCGATTCGCAGCAGCTGTTCGACGACCTGGTCGCCGAGATCGAGAAGGCCGGCGCCACCGTGCAGTGAGCGGAGCAGCGGCCGGCCGTGGCGGCGGCCGGGCTCGGCCCGGCGATGCAGGGTGGCCGAACGGGAACATCGGCGGCCTCCTCTGGCTGCCGGGTCGGGGCGTGACGGCCTCTGGTCCAGGCCTCGTCCTGGCGCTCGAGTAGCCCGAAGGTCGCGCTGGAAGATGGAGCCGACATGGCCGAGCCGGCGGTGAGCGGTCCCGAAGGCCCACGGGGATCCGATGAGGACCGGAGCGCACTCGCGCGGGCCGACCGCCTCGTCTGGCGGATCGAGCGGATGTTCGCGCTGATCTCTGCCCTGTTCATCTTCGGGCTGATGCTGATCGGGGTCGTCCAGATCGCCGGCCGCAAGTTCTTCAACGCGCCGATCTTCGGCTACATCGACATCGTCGAGCTGACCATGACGATCTTCGCCTTCCTCGCGATCTCGTACTGCGAGCGGATCGGCGGGCACGTCCGGATGGAGCTGCTGCTCGGCAAGCTCAGGGGTCGCGCGCTCTGGATCGCGGAGCTCCTGGGGGTCCTGGTCGCGCTCTTCGTCATCGGGGTCCTGATCTGGTTCGGCTACGACCACACGATCCGCGCCTACGAGCTCGGCGACACGACGATCGACGCGCACTACCCGTGGTGGCCCTCGAAGGCCATGGTGCCGATCGCCTTCTCCCTGCTCTGGCTGCGTCTCCTGCTCATGGCCTGGGGCTTCGCCCGCCTGATCGTCGACCCCGAGCGGACGCCGGTCGGCGTGCCGCTCACCGGCGACATCCGGCGTCTCGCGGAGCAGGAGGCGCTCGAGGCGCATGCGCTCGACGACGACCAGCATCCTGCCGCGGCTGGCCCGGGCAGCGGGCCGCGCTAGATGGAGCTCAGCGACGAGGCGGTCGGCGTCATCGGGGTGATCGCGCTCCTGACCCTCGTCCTCCTCGGCGTCAGGGTCTACATCGCAGCCGCCCTGGTCGGGCTGGTCGGGCTGGTCACGATGATCGGCTGGGGACCGGGCGCCGGCATCGTCGGCACCATCCCGCACTCCAAGTCCGCGGCCTACACGCTCTCGGTCCTGCCGATGTTCATCCTGATCGGCTACCTCGCCTTCTACGCGGGGATCACGGGCGCGGTGTTCGACGCCGCGCGGAAGTGGTTCGGCTGGATGCCGGGCGGGCTCGCCGTCGCCTCGGTCATGGCGACCGCCGGCTTCGCCGCCGTGTCCGGCGCATCGACCGCGACCGCCGCGGTGTTCGCGCGGGTCGCCATTCCGGAGATGCTCGCCGCCGGCTACGCGCCCCGGCTCGCGGCCGGCGTGGTCGCGGCGGGCGGGACGCTCGCGACCCTGATCCCGCCGAGCGCGATCCTCGTGATCTACGCGATCATCGTCGAGGAGTCGGTGGGCCAGCTGCTGCTCGCGGGCTTCATCCCGGGCCTGGTCTCGGCCCTGATCTACGTCGCGATCATCGTCCTCTGGTCGACGATCGATCCGAGCATCGGCAAGCCGATCCACGGCCACACCTGGGGCGAGCGCTTCCGCTCGGTGCCGGGCACCTTCCCGGTGATCCTGGTGATCGTGATCATCTTCAGCGCGATGTACGCGGGCTGGGCGACGCCGACCGAGGCCGGGGCGCTCGGCGCCTTCGTCGTGTTCCTGCTCGCGCTCCTGCGCGGCATGCGGTGGGCGAACCTCAAGGAAGCGCTGATCGAGACCGCGAAGCTCACGGTGATGATCTTCTCCTTGATCTGGGGGGTCCTGATCTTCGTCCGCTTCCTCGGCTTCGCCGGGCTGCCGGAGGCCTTCACCAGCTGGATCGTGGCGCTGCCCTATCCGCCGATCGTGATCATGATCATGATCCTGCTCGGGTACGCCGTCCTCGGCATGTTCATGGACGCGATCGGCATGCTCCTGCTCACGCTCCCGGTCGTCTACCCGGCGGTGGTGGCGCTCGGCTACGACCCGATCTGGTTCGGCATCGTGGTGGTGAAGATGGCCGAGGTCTGCCTGGTGACGCCGCCGATCGGCCTCAACTGCTTCGTGGTCGCGGCGGTGCGCCCGGACATCCCGGTGTCGACCGTGTTCCGGGGGATCGCACCGTTCGTCGTCGCCGACTTCATCACCATCGGGGTGTTCCTCGCCTTCCCCGCCGT
>DASUSF010000149.1:0-4143 GCA_036375275.1 Geminicoccaceae bacterium
GCCGCTGAGGACCATGACCGGCACCTCGAAGATCGCTTCGGCGGCCTCGACGAACGCGCGCCCGTTGGCCGCGTCGCGCACCGCCGACGTCGCGAGCACGTAGAGCGCGTCCAGCCCGAGGCCGTCGGCGAGGAGCCGGAAGCGCCTGAGCGATGCCAGCGCGACCTCCACCCGCTCGGGGCTGAGCTCGCCGGTCTCGGGCAGCGTGGCGCCGAGCCGGCAGATCGCCTTCTCGTTGAACAGCGGCAGGGTGATCCTGGCGCGCACGTCGAACGCGACCAGCCGGATCGAGTTCGAGCCGATGTCGACCACCCCGGCGCGCGCGGGCCGGGATCCTGATCGGGAGGTCGAAAAGGCCACTCCGGCTCAGTCTTCGTCCACGGTGAGCTGCGGCGGCACGCGCGCGCGGCGGAGCGCGCTCCCCCGCCCGGACAGGCTCGGGTTGGTCATGAAGTAGTGGTGCGCGGTGAACGCCTCGGGATCGAACGGCTCGCGCACGTAGCGGCCGTCCGCGTGCAGCTCCCAGCTGTTGTTCTGGTCCTTGAGGTTGGCGATCATGATCTGGTCGAGCACCTGGCGATGCACGGTCGGGTTCTCGATCGGCACCAGCGTCTCGATCCGCCAGTCGAAGTTCCGCGGCATCCAGTCGGCCGAGGAGATGAACACCCTGGCCTGCCGCGACGGCAGCCCGTGGCCGTTGCCGAAGCAGACGATCCGGCTGTGCTCGAGGTAGCGGCCGACGATGCTCTTGACCCAGATCAGCTCGGACAGCCCCTTGACCTGGGGGCGCAGGCAGCAGATCCCGCGCACCACGAGCTCGATCTCGACCCCGGCCTGCGACGCGCGGTAGAGCGCGTCGATGATCTCGGGATCGACCAGCGCGTTCATCTTGGCCCAGATCGCCGCCGGCCGCCCCGCCCGGGCGTGGTCGCACTCGGCCTCGATCATCTGCAGCAGCTGCGAGCGGAGCGTGATCGGCGCGAGGCCGAGCTGCTCGAGGTGGTCGGGCGGCGCATTGCCGGTCATGAAGTTGAAGGCGCAGGCGGCGTCGCGACAGAGCGCGGGGTTGGTCGTGAAGAACGAGAGGTCGGTGTAGATCTTGGCGGTGACCGGATGGTAGTTGCCGGTGCCGAAGTGGACGTAGGAGCGGAGGCTCCGCCCCTCGCGCCGCACCACCAGCGAGATCTTGGCGTGGGTCTTGAGACCGAGCGAGCCGTAGGCGACCTGCACGCCGGCGCGCTCGAGGTCGCGGGCCCAGCGGAGGTTGGCCTCCTCGTCGAAGCGCGCCTTGATCTCGATCAGCGCGGTCACCGACTTGCCGGACTCGGCCGCGGCGGCGAGCGCCTGGACGATGGGCGATTCGTTGCTGGTCCGATACAGGGTCTGCTTGATCGCCACCACCGAATCGTCCTGCGCCGCCTGGCGGAGGAACTGGACCACCACGTCGAAGCTCTCGTAGGGGTGGTGGACGATGATGTCCTTGCGCCGGATCGCGGCGAAGCAGTCGCCGCCGAAGTCGCGGATGCGCTCCGGGAAGCGCGCCGTGTAGGGCTCGAACAGCAGGTCCGGGCGGTCGTTCGCGATCAGCTTCGAGGTGTCGGCGAGCCCGATCATGCCCGGCATGCGGAACACGTTCTCGATCGGCACCATGAGCTGCCGGATCAGGAAGGTCTTGAGGTCGTCGCGCATGCCGCCGTCGACCGCGAGCCGGACCACCGAGCCGCGGCGCCGGCGCTTGATTGCGGACTCGAACAGCCGGACCAGGTCCTCGGCCTCCTCGGCGACCTCGATGTCGCTGTCGCGGATCACCCGGAACACGCCCGCGTCGCTGATCTCGAAGCCGGGGAACAGGCGGTCGAAGAACAGCGCCAGCACCTGCTCGATCGGCATGAAGCGGGTCTTCGGGCCGGGCAGGCGGAGGAAGCGGTCGATCACCGGCGGGATCGGGATCAGGCCGTGCATGTGCCGGTCGTCGCGCTCGCGCCAGAGATCCAGGATCATGCTGAGGGCGAGGTTCGGGATGAACGGGAACGGGTTCGGCGGATCGACCGCGATCGGGGTGAGCAGCGGGAACAGCCACTCCATGAAGTGCCGCTCCAGCCAGCGGCGCTCGCCGGCGGTCAGATCGTCGGGATCGACCACCTCGACCCCGCCGTCCCGCATCTCCCGCCGCAGCGCCTTCCAGCACAGCTGCTGCTGGCCGATCAGCGCGCCGACCCGCCGGTTGATCAGCTGGAGCTGCTCGGTCGGGGTCAGGCCGTCGGGACTGAGCGAGCGGACGCCGGCGCGGACCTGCCCGAGCAGGCCGGCGATCCGCACCATGGTGAACTCGTCCAGGATGCTGGCCGAGATGGCGAGGAAGCGGAGCCGCTCGAGCAGCGGGTAGTGCCGGTTGTTGGCCTCTTCGAAGACCCGCTCGTTGAAGGCCAGCCACGACGTCTCGCGATTGAAGAAGCGCTGCGGCGTCTCGAGAGACGGCTGCTCCTCGTCGGCCAGCGCCTGGGCGATCGGGCCGTCCTGCCTGAGCTCCGGCCCGACCAGCTCGGGTCGTGCGACGTCCGCCTCATGGCGCATTGCGGGTTCCAGTTCGGTCGCCGGCACCGCACCATGACCTGAACCACCCCGTCAACCTCCAAGGCAACGACCATGCCGACCCTGCTCCTGCTCCGACACGCCAAATCGAGCTGGGCCGACCCGGCGCTCGACGACCACGCCCGGCCGCTCGCCGGGCGCGGCCGGCAGGCGGCGGCGCGGACCGGCGACTGGATGCGGGCGCGGCAGCTCCGGCCCGACCTGGTCCTGTGCTCGACCGCGGCCCGGGCCCGCGAGACCTTCGACCTGCTCGGGCCGCGCCTCGGCGCGTCGCCGCCGCTGCGTCCGCTCAAGTCGCTCTACCTCGCCGAGCCCGAGCGGCTGCTCCAGATCGTGCGGCGGGCCCCCGACGACGCCGGCTGCCTGATGCTGATCGGCCACAACCCCGGCCTCCAGCGCTTCGCCCTGCTTCTGGTCGGAGAGGGCCGAGCTCGGGACCTCCGGCGGATGACCCGCAAGTTCCCGACCGCCGCCCTCGCCCGGATCTCCTTCCCGGGCCGCGGCTGGCGCGAGATCGGGCCCGGGACGGGAACACTCGAGGCGCTGGTCCGGCCGAAGGACCTCGACTGAGCCGCGGCTGGCGGTCCGGAAGCCAGTGCCGGCTTGACCTTCGGAACCTATATCATGGTGTGAACCAGCGCACTTTCATCGGATGTTCAGGCGGCCTAGCTGATGATCGGGCGCGGTGCTCGCCTCTGTGTTAACGGAGACCGCACGAACAAGATGCTCCAGTTCCTCGTCATCGCGGCGCTCGGCTACGGGGGCGTGGTCGCGTCCCTGTACCTGGCTCAAGGCTGGCTGGTCTTCCCCGGCAGTGGCCTGAGCTACGGGGCCGGCAGGGGGCCGCTCCTGGCCGAACCGGTGGAGCTCGAGGTCGGCGGCGGCGTCACCCTGCACGGGCGGGTGTTCCGGAGCGAGGGCGCGGACGACCTCGTGATCGGCTTCGGCGGCAACGCCCAGGACGCCGAGCTTCTGGGGCAGGATCTCGCGGCCCGCCTGCCCCACGCCCACGTCGCGGTCTTCCACTACCGCGGCTACGGCCCGAGCGAGGGCGATCCGAGCGAGGCGGCGCTGCTCGAGGACGCCCTCAGCATCCACGACCATCTGGCGGCGAGGCTGCGGCCGGCGCGGACCTTCGCCGTCGGGGTCAGCCTCGGCTCGGCGGTCGCGACCTTCCTCTCGAAGCACCGGCGCCTCGACGGGCTGGTGCTGGTCACGCCGTTCGACTCGATCGAGGCGATCGCCCGGGAGAGCTACCCCTGGATCCCGGTCGGCCTGCTCCTCAAGCACCGCTTCCCGAGCCACGAGTTCGTGGCCGGCAACGCGACCCCGGTCGCGGTGATCGCCGCCGCCGAGGACCAGACCGTGCGCCCGGAGCGGACCCGCGCCCTGATCGAGCAGATCGAGACGCTGGTCTACGAGGCGACGGTCGAGGACGCGACGCACAACACCATCCTCGCCCTGGACGCCTACGACACCGCCTTCCGGGAGGCCTTCGCCGCGCTGGCTGCAGCCGCGGGGCCCCGCATTCCCGGAGAGACCAGGGCCGCC
>DASUSF010000150.1:0-17356 GCA_036375275.1 Geminicoccaceae bacterium
CGGCGTACATGACGACCGCGAGGACGATCGGGAAGAAGGAGGGCCCGACCCCCTCGTCCTCATAGGGCGACGCGATCTGGAGCGCGCCCAGAAGATAGGCCGTGGTGACCGCCAGCAGCACCACGGGAAGAACGATCCGGCCGTCGGTCCACGGCCGTTGTCCCGAACCCGTCACGTCCGCCTCCCCGCTTCCGCCCCGTGCGAGGAGCCCCGCCGGCGCTGCTCCACCGGCAGGGCCCGCCGCCGCTGCAGGGCTACTTCTTGATGATGCCCTCGTCCACCAGACCCTGCATGATCTGGAAGTACTCGTCCTGGGTGCTCTTCGCCCACTCGGTCACCTCCTCGGTGCCGCGCCAGGACGAGGTCACGCCGACCTGCTCGAGCCAGCTCTGGAACTCCTCGCTCTCGTGCGCGGCCTGAAAGATCTCCTCGAGCTTGGCGACGATGTCGTCCGGCGTGCCCGCGGGGGCGGCCAGGATGATGAAGCTGCCGATCTGGAGGTCGATGCCGACGTCGCCCGCGATCGGGACGTCCGGGTAGGCCGGGTTGGCCGTGTCCGAGAACTCGACCACGCCCTTGACGTCGCCCTCCTCGATCAGCGAGGCGAAGTCGCCGAGGCTGGTCACCACGGCGTCGACCTCCTGGTTGAGGAGCGCCTCCTTCTGCGGCGCGGCGCCGCCCGGGTACGAGACCAGCTGGAACTCCACGCCCGCCTGGTCCTGGAGCTGGAGCATCGCCAGATGAACCCGGCTGCCCAGGCCCTGGATGCCGACCGGGATCTCGCCCGGGTTCTCCTTGGCCGCGGCGATCAGGTCCTCGTAGGTCTCGTATTCGCCGTCGGTGCGGACCATCAGCGCGTCCGGCTCGGCCGTGATCTGCGCGATCAGCGCGAGCTTGTCGAGGCCGTAGCCCGGCACGAGCCCCTGCCAGGGCACGGTGATCACGCTGTCGTAGGTCAGGCTGCCGAGCGTGTAGCCGTCCGGCCGTGCGCTCATGACCTGCATGAGGCCGGTGCCGCTCATGCCGCCCTCGATGTTCTCGACGTAGATCGCGACCGGCAGGTCCTGCTCCGCGATGGTCGAGATCTTGCGCACGATCGCGTCCGTGCCGCCGCCGGCGCCCCAGGGCACGATCATCCGGATGTCCTTGGTCGGGTAGTCCTGCGCGGGCGCCGGACCCGCGCCGGCGAGCGCGATCGCCGCCGCGGCGAGAACCAGCGCGGGTGCCTTGGTGGTCATGTCGGTGTCTCCCTTGCTTGAGGCCTGCATCCCCTGCTCCGGCCGGGTGTCCGATCCGGGACGAGCATGAACCCATACAGGATTGGCACCGGACGGCCAGCCCCCGGTGCGTCCCGCGCCTCGGTCCGCCACCGCGCGGCGGCCGGTGCAACCGCGCCCCGCATAGTCGAGCCACTCGTCGTCGCTCCGGACGACCCCGTCGCCCGGGATCACCTGATGGTCGAAGAAAGGCCGGGAGCGCCCAGACAGCGGCGATGTTGCCCGCCCCGGCCTCGGAGTAGCGCCAGATCCGCCACCCGTGCCATTTCGCACCTCGATCCGCCCGCGCGTGGCGCGACGACGGTCACGCGACAGACGACTGCAGCGCCTGTCGCTCGATCAACAGGGGGTCGCCTTCCTCTTTGGCCCCGCGCGAAGGACCGCCGCTATGTTGGTGCGTCGGAAGAGAGGTTTTCCGGCAGACCCGCCTTCCGCAGGCCGTCGACATAATGTTCGAGGTCCGCGCGGTCTTGATACGGCTCTGTTTCGATAGCTCGCGCCACCGTGTAGTCCGGCGCCAGGAGCCGGGCTTCTGCCACCTGAGCCTCGGCATCGGCTTTCTCTCCGAGCTGGGCGTGGCTCGCGGCGAGGAAGAGGCGGCTCTGGGGCGTGTGGTTGTGGAAGGCCGCCAGTGCCGCTACGGCATCTTCGTACTGTCGCGCATTGTATCGGGCGATGCCGAGGTTCCAGAGATACCAGTCCGGATGGTACGGATTGAGCCTCATGGCCGTTTGGATCTGTGCCACACCCTCCTCTGCTCGGCCGACATAGGATAGCGTCAGCCCGAATTCGGCGTGGATGTCGGCATCGTTCGGGTTCAGAGCGACGGCTTGCGCGTATGCCCTGAGCGACTGCTCGTGTCGACTTGCGAGGAAGCTCGCTGCAGCCAGAGCCCAGTGGGTCCAGCTTTCTGAGGGCGCCGCGGCCACCGCCTCCTCCGCCGTCTCAAGCGCCTTGGCCAAGGTCTCCTCAGGGATGGAGGCCCATCCGGCCACGTAATCAACATAATAGGTGAAGGCGAGCTTGGAGCGCGCGCGCCCATATGCTGGATCGAGTTCGATCGCTTTACGAAAGAGTTCCCGCGCCCGATCCATGTCCTCTTTCGTGAAGCGATCGTGGAGCTCGATCGCGCGGAGATAGTAGTCGAAGGCCCTCAGGCTGTTGATGGATTTGCCCGAGGTGCGCGCCAGTTCGGTCCTCTGCAACACGCCGCGGCCGCCGCCGATGGCACCAAGCGTCGCAGCTATCCGCTGAGTGACCTCATCCTGGACCGCAAAGATGTCCACCAGTTGCCGCTCGTAGCGCTCGGCCCAGAGGTGGTGGCCGGTGCTCGCGTCGATGAGCTGCGCCGTCACCCTGACCCGGTCGCCCGCTCGCTGAAGACTGCCCTCGAGCACGTATCGGACACCGAGTTCGCGCCCCACCTGCCGTATGTCGACGGACTGGCCCTTGTAGACGAAGGTCGAGTGACGTGCGATGACGAACAGATCATCGAAGCGCGAAAGCGCAGTGATCAGGTCTTCCGTCACGCCGTCGACGAAGTAATCCTGCTCCGGATCGCCGGAGAGGTTGTCGAACGGCAGGACCGCGATCGAGGGCTTGTCGGGGAGCGGGAGCGCCGCCGCCTCGGCCGGACCGCCCGCGTCGCTCGGCACTCCGATCAGCCGCGGCATCTCGCCGTACCACGCTGCACCGCCGGCGAGGATCAGGAGCAGGGCCGCGGCCGTCGCGACTGGCCAGTGCCGCCAGCCGGTCCGGGCGAAGCGCTTTGCCTTCTGCGCCAGCAGGGAGGCCGGGTCGGCGTCGAGCGGCACCCGGTAGATGGTGATCGGCTCGGCGATGTTCTTGACCCGGTGCTCGCCCATCGGCTCGAAGGTGAGGTCGACCTTGTCCTTGACGTGGTTGTAGACCGTCCGCGAGACGCAGATCCCGCCGGGCTCGGCGAGCGTCTCCAGCCGCGCCGCGACGTTTACCCCGTCGCCGTAGATGTCGCCGTCGTCGAAGATCACGTCGCCGAGGTTGATCCCGATCCGCAACGCGATGCGTTGGTCGTCGGGCACGCCCTGGTCGTGCGCCGCGACCGCGCGCTGCACGTCCACCGCGCACAGGACCGCGTCGACCACGCTCGCGAACTCGATCAGGGCACCGTCGCCGGTGAGCTTGACGATGTGGCCGTGGTGCACCGCGACCTGCGGCTCGACCAGGCTTTTCCTGAGCGCCTTGAGGCGCCCGTGCGTGCCCGCCTCGTCCTGACCCATCAGGCGGCTGTAGCCGACGGCGTCGGTGGCCAGCACGGCGGCGAGGCGCCGCCTCGGTTCGGGCTCCGCCATCGGAGCCTCCCGCGCAATATCTCGACAGCGAGGCGCCGAGCTCAAATCGCTCCTATCTCTACCATGCGGCTGAGATGAACCAAAGCCTTAGATGATCTTCGCGCGGCGCGTTCAGGGCCGGGCGTCGTCGCGGATCATGTCGGACGCCTTCTCCGCGATCATGTAGGTCGCGGCGTTGGTGTTGGCCGACGGCATGGTCGGCATGATCGACGCGTCGACCACCCGGAGCCGCTCGAGGCCGTGCACCCGGAGCCGGTCGTCGACCACGGCCATCGGGTCCCGGCCCATCTTGCAGCTGCCGATCGCGTGGAACACGGTCGTGCCCTCCCGCCTGGCATAGTCGAGCCACTCGTCGTCGCTCCGGACCGCCTCGCCCGGCATCACCTCGTGGTCGAAGAAGGGCGCGAGCGCCGGCTGGCGGAGGAGCTCGCGCGCCCGGCGCATGCCGGCGATGTGGGTCCCCCGGTCGAGCGGGTCGTCGAGGTAGTTCGGGTCGATCGCCGGCGGCGTCTCGGGGTCGGGCGAGCGGGCGCGGACGTAGCCCTTGCTCTCCGGCCGCATCATCCAGCCGGCCGAGGTCATCCCGGGCGCGGCCTCGAGCGTGCCGATCACGCCCGCCGAATAGCTCGCGGGCGTGAAGGTGAGCTGGAAGTCGGGGTGCTCGAGGTGGTCCCGGGTCCGGATGAAGACCCCGACGTGGGCCGGGCTGAAGGCGAGGATGCCTCCCCGGGTCGTGAGCCAGCGGGCGATCTCGAGCCCGAGCCGCCAGCCATGCGCCCGCTCGTTCAGGGTCCGCACCCCCCGCGTCCGGACGGTGATCCGGTTCAGGTAGTGGTCGCGGAACCCTTCGCCCACGCCCGCGAGCTCGTGAACCACGGGAATGCCGAGGTCCCGGAGCAGCCCGCCCGGGCCGACGCCGGAGAGCTGGAGCAGCTGCGGGCTGTTGACGGCACCGCCGGCGAGGATGACCTCGCGCCGCGCCCCGACCCGCTGCTCGCGCCCGGCCTTCCGATAGCTGACGCCGCTCGCCCGGCGCCCGGCGAAGTCGACGCGGGTGACGAGCGCGCGGGTGATCAGCTCGACGTTCGGCCGCTTCAGCGCCGGCTTCAGGAAGGCGCGCGCGGCGGACAGGCGGCGGCCGCCCCGGATGGTCCGCTGGTAGTAGCCGACCCCCTCCTGGGTGGCGCCGTTGTAGTCGGGGTTCGGCGGGATCCCGGCGGCGAGCGCGCCTTCGATGTAGGCCTCGCACAGCGGGTGCTTCTCGTGCACGTCGGAGACGTGGAGCATGCCGCTCCGGCCCCGGAACTGCTCGTCCCCGCCCTGCCGCTCCTCGGAGCGGCGGAAGTAGGGGAGCACGTCGTCGTAGCTCCAGCCGCGGTTGCCGAGCTGTCCCCAGGTGTCGTAGTCGAGCGGCTGGCCGCGCACGTACAGGTGGCCGTTGATCGAGCTCGAGCCGCCGACGACCTTGCCGCGCGGGTAGAGCATCGCCCGGCCGCCGGTGTTCGGGGTCGCCTCGGTCCGGTAGCACCAGTTGAGGCCCGGATGGTCGAGCATCTTCGTGAACCCGGCGGGGATGTGGACGTAGGGGTGCCGGTCCGGCCCGCCGGCCTCCAGCACGCAGACGGTCGCCCCGCCGCCCTCGCTCAGGCGGTTGGCGAGCACGCATCCCGCCGATCCGGCGCCCACGATCACATAGTCGAAGCTCGCGCCCTCGTCCGCCACCGCCACCTCTCCCCGAAGCCGGCCGCAGCCTGCCGGAGGTCCTCCGGCCGGGCAAGTCGCCCCGGGCACGCCCGACGCGAACCCCGGGTGTGCCTGCCGAGGCTTGCCGGCCTGAGCCGCTTGCCCGACGATGGGCAGGCATGACCCAGGCCGGCGGCACGAAGATGATGCGCGCGCTCGAGTTTCGCCTGATCCGCACTCCGCTCGCCTTCGGGCTCGGGGTCGGCCTCGCGCTCGTCGCGCCGTTCGTCGGCGTCAGCCTGATCAAGAGCCTGATGGTCCGTCTCGACGAGCAGGCCCTGGTCCACCCCGACCGCACCGTGTTCGAGAGCGGCGAGACCCCGACCGCGGAGCCGCCGGTCCGCTTCCTGCTCTCCGGACGGGGCGGGACCCGGAGCGTGGATCTCCTGCCGGACCACGCGACCTCGTTCGCGGCTTCGATCGAGGCTCGGCTCGCGCAGCAGCGGAGCGCCGCACGCGCGGAGGTCGAGCGGACGGTCGAGGCGGTGCTGGCGCCGATCGAGCAGGCGGCGGAAGCGCGGGTCGAGGCCTACGCCGACTGGTACTTCGGCTGGCTGACCTCGTACCGGCTGGCCGGGGTCGCGGCGCTCTCGGTGGCCGACCACGCGCTCGAAGCGCGGGTCTCGAGCCTCGCGGCGGCGGTCAGCTTCGATCTCGCGGCGCACCTCCGCCGGCACTACGAGGAGCAGGTGCTCGAGCCCGAGATCAGCGCGGCCAGGCTCCAGCGCGCCTTCCTGGACGGCCTGCGCCGGACGCGGACCGCCCATGCCGCGGCGATCGACGGTCTCGCCGATGCGCTCGATCGGGAGCTCCTGACGCAGGCGGCGCGGCAGGACCGGACGCGCCCGGGTGGCGAGCCCCGGGTCACGGTCGACTGGGGGAGCCAGCTCCACAAGCTCAAGATCACGAGCCACGAGCGGGGCGGCCTCGACGCCGGGCTGCGTGGCGCCCTCATCGGCGCCAGTGGCCTGATCGGCGCCCGCGGCGGGCTCGCCCTCGGCGCCGGCCGGGGCGCCGCGGCCAGCCTCCCGGCCCTGGCCGGTCCGGCCGCGGTCCGGCAGGGGACGGGGCGCGGCCTCGCCCGGATCGGCCTGTCGGCGGCGGGTGCGACGGTCGCCGGCCCCCTCGGCTTCGCGGTCGGCCTCGGCACCGGCCTCCTGGTGGACCTCGCGGTCAACCGGGTCGACGAAGCGCTGCACAGGGACGCGTTCGAGGCCTCGGTCCGCGGCTCGGTGGCCGCGACCTTCGCCGACCTCCGGGACAGGATGCGGGACGAGCTCCAGCGGACGGTCGACGTCTGGTTCGACGACGCCCACGCGGCCCTGCAGCTCCAGCTGCGCTGACCCTCGGCCGGGGCGTCCCGGGCGGGCGCGAGCTTGTCAGGGCCGACTCCGGCGTTGCGCCGTTGGCGGCTTTCGACGATTCTGGCTGTCGACCCTTGCCGAGGAAGATCCGGATGGCGGAACTGGTCGAGCCGCAGCCCAGCACCTATCGCTTCGGCCTCCTCGCCTATTTCGGAGCCGCCGTTTCGCTCGCCTTCTGTTTCTGGAAGTCGGTCTTCGGTCTCGTTTCTCCGCTCTTCGGCTTGACGTTCATCGACATTAATCCGCATCTGCAGGCGTTCGTCATGTGGCTGTTCGCGGCCGTCGCGGTGGTCGCGCTCTTCTTCGACCGCAGGCAGCACGGCGACAATGCTCCCTTCCTGATCGGGGCGGCGGCCCTGATCGTGATCGTCGGCACCCTCTATACCTTCTACGACGACGCCATCCTCGCCTCCGGCTACGTGCTCCTGCTGATCGCGGCATTTCTCAACCAGAACCGGATGCTGGCCTTCCTGAACCGCAGGGTGCACGCGCAGGCGGTCGAGCTCGCCGAGATGAACAGCACGCTCGAGAGCCGCGTCAACCATCAGGTGGAGGAGATCGAGCGTCTGGCGCGCCTCCGGAGGTTCCTGCCGGGCGAGGTCGCGGACCTGATCATGACCGCGGAGGAAGATTCGCTGCTGGAGGGGCACCGGCGCTACATCGCCTGCGTGTTCGGCGACATCCGGCGGTTCACGTCCCTGACCGAGAGCATGGAGCCCGAGGACGTCATGGATGTGCTGCGTGGTTTCCATGAACGCAGCGGACGGCTCGTCGTCCAGTATCGCGGAACCATCGGCTATCGCGCCGGCGACGGCGTGATGGTGTTCTTCAACGATCCGATCCCGTGTGAAGATCCCGACCTCCGCGCGGTCAGGCTGGCCCTGGACCTGCAGCACACCTTCGCCGATCTCCAGCAGCGTTGGGAGAAGCTCGGAGTCGACGTCGGTCTCGGGATCGGCATTGCCGCCGGCTACGCGACCATGGGCATGATCGGCATCGAGGGCAGGTTCGACTACACGTGCATCGGGAGCGCGGTGAATCTGGCAGCCCGACTGAGCGATCACGCGAAGGATGGGGAGATCCTGATCAGTCGGCGCACCTACGTCGAGGTGGAACACCTCGTCACCGCCCGCCCCGCAGGCTCGATGCCGCTCAAGGGGTTCGCACAGCCGGTGGACGCCTTCCTCCTGGAGGGCCTGAAGGACGCTCCCGTGCTCGTCCCGCTGCCGACCGACGGCAGGCGGTCGTGAGGGACGTTGTTCGATCCGCGTGCTCGCCCAGCCTGACCACGTTTCCGATCGAATGGATCCGCCCGGCTTCGGTCACCTGACCGTCCCGAGCCGGCAGGTGGTTCCACCCGTCCGGAAACGGCTATCCCGCGACCACCGCGCCGGCGCCGACGAGGGCGTCGATCTCGGCGGGATCGAAGCCGTGCTCCAGGAGCACCTCGCGGCTGTGCTGGCCGTAGACCGGCGCGCCGGTCCGAACGCCGCCCGGCGTGTCCTGGAACTTGACCGGGAGCCCGATGGTCTTCACCCGCCCGACCCGCCGGTGCTCGACCTCCACGACCATCTCGCGGGCCAGGGTCTGCGGGTCGGCCTGCATTTCCAGGACGTCGTAGACCGGGCCCGCCGGCAGCCCGGCGCGGTCGAACGCGGCGAGCAGATCGGCGCGGGTGCGCGCCTTGAAGTACGGCTGGAGCGTCGCCTCGAGCTCGCCGAGGTGGGCCATCCGGTCCGGGTTCGTCCGAAAGCGGGGGTCGTCCGCGAGCCCGGTCGCGCCGAGCGCATCCAGGAGCCGGAGCCAGTTCCGCTGGCTGGCGCCGCCGACCACCAGCCAGCCGTCGCTCGCCTCGAACGCCTGGTAGGGGGCGTTGAGCGGGTGGGCCGAGCCCATCGGGCCCGGCGCGATCCCGGTCGCGAGCGCGATCGCCGACTGCCAGTAGGTGTGGACGATCCCGGCCTCGAACAGCGAGGTCTCGACCATCTGCCCCTCGCCGGTCTTCAGGCGGTGGGCGTAGGCGGCGCAGATGCCCATGGCGGCGAGGATGCCGCAGGTGATGTCGGTCAAGGGCGCGCCGCACTTGGTCGGCGGCCGGCCCGGCCCCTCGCCGGTGATGCTCATGATCCCGCTCATCGCCTGCGCGACCAGGTCGAAGCCGCCCTTCGCCCCGTAGGGGCCGGTCCGCCCGAAGCCGGAGAGCGCGCAGTAGATCAGGCCCCGGTTCCGCTCCTTGAGCCGCGCATAGTCGAAGCCGAGCTTCTCGAGCGTGCCGGGCCGGAAATTCTCGACCAGGACGTCGGCGCTCTCGAGCAGTCGGTCGAGCACGCGCCGGCCGCCCTCCGCCTTGAGGTCGAGGGCGATGCCGCGCTTGTTCCGGTTGACCATCATGAAGCCCGCCGGCTCGCCGTCGATCGCGGGCGGCAGCGCCTTCCGCTGGTCGTCGCCGTCCGGGACCTTCTCGACCTTGATCACGTCGGCGCCCATGTCGGCGAGCATCAGCGTGCAGGTCGGCCCCGCCATGACGTGGGTGAGGTCGATCACCTTGAGGCCCCTGAGCGGCCCCTGCCCTCCCGCGCCCATGCGCTCAGCCCTCGCGGAACGCCTTCATCCGCCGGCTCACCTCGGCGGTCAGCATGCGCATGTCGTTGCCGAGCGTCACGAAGTCGAAGCCGCGCTCGGCCATCTGGCGGGCGTAGGGCGCCTCCATGCAGTGCATCCCGGCCTTGATCCCGGCGGCCTTGGCGGCGTCCCGTATCTTGTCGATCGCGGCCAGCGTGTCGGCGCCGGTCGGGTCGAGCTGGAGCGGGTAGCCGAGCGACTGGGCGAGGTCGGACGGCCCGATGTAGAGCGCGGAGAGCCCGGGCGTCCTGGCGATCGCCTCGACGTTCGAGAGCGCCTCCCTGGTCTCGATCATCGCGAGCGTGACGACGTGGTCGTTGGCGCGCTGGATGTAGTCGGTGCCGTAGATCATCATCGCCCGGGTCGGGCCGACGCTCCGCCCGCCCTTGGGCGCGTAGTTGCAGGCGTAGACCAGCGCTTCGGCATCCGCGGGCTTGTTGATCAGCGGGCAGAGGATCCCCCAGGCGCCGGCGTCCAGGCACTTCATGATGATGCCCGGCTCGTTCCACGGCGGGCGCGCGATCACCGTGGCGTCGCCGGCGGCCTTGATCGCCTGCATCATGGCGAGCGCGGTCTCGTAGTCGATCAGGCCGTGCTGGAGATCGACCACGATGCTGTCGTAGCCGGCGTGCCCGACCAGCTCGGCGGTGACCGTGCTCGGGATCGAGAGCCAGCCGTTGACCGCCGTCCCGCCCGCCTTCCAGATGCGCTCGAGCCTTGTTTCCATGACGCCTCCCCTCCGTGCCCGGGTTCTTCGCCGCCCCTTCTAGCTGCTGTCGCGAGGCGCAGGAAGGCTTTGCCGCACAGGGCCACCCGGGCGGCGCAGCGGCCCCGCCCGGTGCGGCGGGCACCGCGGTCCGCGGAGCATGGAGTCCGAGACGGTTCAGGTGCTCGCGCCGGCTCGCCGCAGCCCGGCGTACTGCCCCTCGGTCCCCCTCCGGCACGGTTCCGCCTGGGACGCGTTCCGCAGGACGGGTGAAGCTGGACACGGAGGCTTCGATCGGGTGGATTACCGGCTGTCCGGTCGAGGGCCGGACGCGTGACCAGAAAATGCGGATGGGGCGAGGTGGTTATGAGCAGGCGTTTGTCCGTACCCGAAGGAGTCGAGGTCCGAGGGCCGGTCGAGGAGGGCTTCGAGGAGATCCTGAGCGGGGACGCCCTCGCCTTCCTGGCCGAGCTCCACCGGCGGTTCGACGCCGAGCGGAAGGCCCGCCTCCAGGCCAGGATGGCGGTCGACCGTAAGCTCCAGGACGGCTGGCTGCCGGACTTCCTCGAGGAGACCCGCGGGATCCGCGAGAGCGACTGGACCATCGCCCCGGTGCCCGACGACCTCCAGGACCGCCGGACCGAGATCACCGGCCCGGTCGACCGGAAGATGGTGGTCAACGCGCTCAACTCCGGCGCCAAGGTCTTCATGGCGGACTTCGAGGACGCGTCGACCCCGACCTGGCGGAACCTGATCAACGGCCAGATCAACCTCCGCAACGCCAACCGTGGCAGGATCGATTTCACAGAAGAATCAACCGGCAAGGAGTATGCGCTCAAGGACGATCACGCGACGCTGCTGGTCCGCCCGCGCGGCTGGCACCTGAGCGAGGCGCACCTCCTGGTCGACGGCGAGCGGATGAGCGGGTCGCTGTTCGACTTTGGCCTCTACTTCCACCACAACGTGAAGCAGCGGCTCGATCGGGGCAGCGGGACCTACTTCTACCTGCCCAAGCTCGAGCACCATCTCGAGGCCAGGCTCTGGGACGACGTCTTCACCTTCGCGGAGAAGCGCCACGGCGTCCCCCACGGCACGATCAAGGCGACGGTGCTGATCGAGACCATCCTCGCCGCCTTCCAGATGGACGAGATCCTCCATCAGCTGAAGGACCACTCGGCCGGTCTGAACTGCGGCCGCTGGGACTACATTTTCTCGATCATCAAGCGGTTTCGCAGTCGGCCCGACTTCGTCATGCCGAACCGCGACCAGGTCACCATGACCGTCCACTGCATGCGGAGCTACAGCCTGCTTGCCATCAAGCAGTGCCACCGGCGCGGCGCCCACGCGATCGGCGGCATGGCGGCGCAGATCCCGATCCGCAGCGACGAGGCCGCCAACCGCGCGGCGATGGACAAGGTCAAGGCGGACAAGAAGCGCGAGGCCGAGGACGGCCACGACGGCACCTGGGTCGCGCATCCGGGACTGGTCCCGGTGGCGCTCGAGCAGTTCGACAGGTACATGCCGACCCCCAACCAGATCAGCAAGAAGCGGGACGACGTCAACGTCACCGCGAAGGACCTGCTCACCGTGCCGGAGGGGACGATCACCGAGGCCGGGCTTCGGACCAACCTCAACGTCGGCGTGCTCTACCTGGAGCCCTGGCTCCGCGGCATCGGCTGCGTGCCGATCAACAACCTGATGGAGGACGCGGCGACCGCCGAGATCTCCAGAGCCCAGGTCTGGCAGTGGCTGCGGCACGGGGCGAAGACCGACGACGGCCGGACCATCGACCGCGAACTGGTGATGCGCTGCCTCGAGGACGAACTCCGGAAGATCAGGCAGACGGTCGGCGACGACACCTACCGGAGCGGCAGGTACGACGACGCGGCCGCGATCCTCAGAGACCTCGTCATCGCCGACGAGTTCGTCGAGTTCCTCACCCTCCCGGCGTACGAGAAGGTGGTGACGGTCGAAGGCTGATCAGCCCGACGTCGGAGCGGCGCCCGGCTGGAACATCGTGACCTCCCACTGGTGGCGGGAGCGGTCGTGGCGGAGGATCCAGGTCGTGCCGGCCTCGTCCTCCGCCTTGACGTAGGTGTGATCGGCGCCCGGCCAGACGTCCTGGATCCGGACCAGCTCGACCGTCCGGGCGCCGAGGTGGAGGCGCCGCGGCCGGGGATCGCCGTCCGCGCCCGCCTCGGACTCGACCCGGACGATCACGTCGCCTCCTCGAGGGCGCGGTCGATCGCGCGCCGCCGCCCGAACAGCCAGAGCGCCGCGGCCAGCGCCAGCAGGGCGCCGAGGGCGAGGGGCGCGCGGAGTCCGAACAGGTCGGCGGCGGCGCCCATGACGAGCGCGCCCACCGCCGGGCCGCCCCGGAGGATCAGCCCGTAGAGGCTCATCACCCGGCCGCGCATGTCGTCCTCGAGGGCGGTCTGGACGACGGTCTGGGCGCCGGCGCCGGCGACCAGCATGCCGGCGCCGGCGAGGCCGACCAGGACCACGGCGGACCCGAGGGACGGCGCGAGCGCGAAGCCGAAGATCACCAGGGCGAGCGCGACCGCCGCGCCGAGCACCACCCGCGTGATCGGCGGCCGCAGCTGGGCCATCCAGAGCCCGCCGACGATCGCCCCGATGCCGACGGTCGAGCTGAGCACGGCGAGCGTCCCGGCCCCGCCCGTGAACACCTCGCTCGCGAACCCGGGCAGCAGCTCGACGAAGGGCCGGACCCCGAGCGCGAGGACGAGGTGGAGCAGGAGCAGCGGGCCGATGCCCTTGTGCGCCACGGCGTAGCGGATCCCGTCGCCGATCTCGCCGAGGACGCTGCTCACGGCCTTGCTCCGCGCCGGCGGCGCCGGCAGATCGAGCCGGGTCAGCGCGAACAGGAAGGCGAGGAACGAGAGCGCGTTGCCGAGGAACACCGCCGCGACCCCGACCTGCACGATGAGGACGCCCGCGATGGCCGGCCCGACGAACCGGGCGCCGTTGAACACGATCGCGTTGATCGCGACCGCGGTCCCGATGTCGGCGCGCGGCACGAGGCTCGGGACCAGCGCGAGCCGCGCCGGCTGGTTGAAGCCGATCACGATGCCGCTGAACAGGACCAGGGCGAGGAGCAGCTCGACCGTGATCAGGCCGGTCGCGGTCAGCAGGAACAGGACGAACGCCTGGGCCATGTTGAGCGACTGGGCGATGAACATCATCCGCCGGCGGTCGCCGCGGTCGGCGAGCGCGCCGCCAAAGGGGCCAATCACGACCGCCGGGAACAGGTCGGCGAAGGCGACCAGGCCGAGCACGGTCGCCGAGCCGGACAGCTCCCAGGCGAGCCAGCCGACCCCGATCCGCTGCATCCAGGTGCCGATCAGCGAGATGCTGTTGCCGGCGATGTAGGTGCCGAAGTTCCGGTGCCGCAGCGTCCTCGGGATCGCGGCGAAGCGCTGCAGGCCGGCGACCACAAGACCTCCGCCGGCTCAGCGGTAGAAGTACTCGACCAGCGCGAGCGGGATGATCGGCACGTAGGTGACCAGGATCAGGACCGCGGCGAGGACGCCGATGAACCAGACGTTGACCTTGGTGACCTCCCAGACATCGGCCTTGGCGATCGAGCAGGCGGTGATCAGGACGCTCGCCACCGGCGGGGTCTGCTGTCCGATCGCGAGGTTGAGGGTCACGATCAGGCCGAAGTGGACGGGGTCGATGCCCAGCGTGTTGACGATCGGCATGACGATCGGGACCACCAGGATGATCGCGGCGGCGCCGTGCAGGAAGCAGCCCAGCACCAGGAACAGGGCGTTGAGCATGAGCAGGACGAGGTAGGTGTTCTGGGTCAGCCCGATGATGCCCTGGGTCAGCAGCTGCGGGACCCGGGTCTCGGTGAGGTAGAGCCCGAGCACCGCCGAGGTGGCGACCAGGAGCATGACCACCGAGGTCTGCACCGCGCCGTCGACCAGCGCCCGATAGAGCTGCGGAAGGTCGACCTCCCGGTAGATCACGAGGCCGATGAACAGGGCGGCGAAGACCGCGAGCCCGGCGCCCTCGGTCGCGGTCACGAAGCCGCCGAAGATGCCGCCGAGGATGATCAGCGGCAGGAGGAACGCCCAGGCCGCGTCCTTGAAGGTCACCCAGACCCGCGACAGGCGGAACACCTCCTCGACCGGATAGTCGTAGCGGACGGCGAACCACCAGGCGAGCGCGGCGAGCCCGGCGGCGCCGAGCAGCCCCGGGATGATCCCGGCGACGAAGAGCTGCACGACCGAGGTGTTGGCCATGACCGCATACAGGATCATCGGGATCGAGGGCGGGATGATGATCGCGAGCGAGGCCGAGGACGAGGTGATCGCGGCCGCGAACTCCTTGGGATAGCCCTTCTTGACCATCGCCGGCATCAGGATCGAGCCGATCGCCGCGACGTCCGCGACCGCCGAGCCCGAGATCTCGGCGAAGAACATCGAGGTCCCGATGTTGACCATCGCGAGGCCGCCCCGGACGAAGCCGAACAGCGCGGAGGCGAAGGCGATCAGGCGGCGCGAGATGCCGGACGTGTTCATGATCGCGCCGGCGAGCACGAACAGCGGGATCGCGATCAGGGGGAACTTGGTCGCGCCGGTGAACATCGTGATCGCGACGGTCAACAGGTCGCCCATGCCGGCGCTCGCGACCATCGCGGTCACGGCGATGACGCCCAGCGCCACCGCGATCGGCACGTCGATCAGGACCAGGACGAACAGCGCCACGAGCGCGAGCAGGATGCTCACAGCGGTGTCTCCTCGTGCTCGGCCAGCTGCCCGCCGCTGCGCGCCTCCTGCCAGCGCTCGGGGATGGTGAGCACCTCGGCCAGCGCGATGAGCAGGGCGCCAAGCGGGATCACCGACTGCGTCAGCGAGACCGGAACCCAGGGCAGGCTGATCAACGTGTTGCCCGCCAGGAGCTGAACCACCTGCCAGCCGTACCACGCGACCACGAGGAAGAAGCCGACCACCAGCGTCTCCGACACGATCAGCGCGGGAATGCGGAACCCGACCGGCGCCGCAGCGACCAGCCCCGGAAAGCCCAGATGCGCGCGCCTGAGCGCCGCGAGCGCGGCTCCGTAGTAGGTGAGCCAGGCCAGAATGATCGGGGTCACCTCGTCGTACCAGACGAGCGAGGCGCCCGAGTAGCGGAACACCACGGCCAGGCCGACGACGATGGCGAGCCCGATCATCAGCGCCGCGCACACCACCTCGAGCACCCGCTCGGCCGCCCGTCGCACCGTCCCGACGGCGCTCATGCTGTTATCATTCTTCTTTCCGGCTTTGTCCGGCCCGCTGCTGCCGCCACGTTCGCCTGCCCGCCGCGCCCGGTCAAGGTGACCCGTTCGTGTCAGGATCAGCGGTCGCCGATCACGTCGTCCTTGAACGACCGCCAGCGTCTGGGCGAGCAGTACCAGAGGGCGTGGACGTCGCGGGCGAGGAGCGAGCCCGTGATCGCGACCAGGCCGACCACGAAGGCGGTGAGCGCGAAGCCGAGCGCCCGGCCCGCCTCGAGCTCGGGGAAGGCGTCCGCGTTCAGCCAGGCGTAGACCCCGGCCGCCCAGCAGCCCGCCCCGAACAGGCAGCCGAGGATGCGCAGGCGCCAGCCCCCCGCCCTGTTCACCGCTGGTCCCGCTCCGATCGCTCGCCCTCCCGAATCCCGCGGCTCTCGCGGACCCACTCCGTGCCGCGGCCGCTTCAGCTCAGCCCGAGCGCCCGCCAGGTCGCCTCCCCCACCTCGCCGTCCGGCACCAGGCCATGCCGCTCCTGGAACGCCTGCACCGCGCTCTCCGTCTGAGGACCATAGACGCCGTCCGCGGCGCCGGGCGAGAAGCCCCGTGCGATCAGGGCCTCCTGGACCGCGGCGACGCGCGGCCCCCGGGTCATCGGGCTGGTGAGCCGGAGAATGAACCGCGGCGGCTCGATCGCCACCGGAGCGTCCTGCATGAGGTAGCGGACGCCCGGCACGAGCACGCCGAAGTCCCACCGGCGGTTCGAGATGCGGTGCCGGATGACGCCCGTGGTGCTGCTGTGCGCCTCGACCGTTCCGCCCTCGCCATCGGAGATCACGATGTGCCCGACCCGTTGCGAGGCCGGCAGCCGCAGCAGGCACGCGCCGACGATCCGCGCCGCGTCTTCCACGGCGATCGCCGCCTGGTCCTCGAGGGCCTGATCGCCCCAGAAGCCGGTGAACGCGTCGGCGAGGATCGGATCCTGCCGCGGCTCGACCCCGTAGAGGACGCCGGTCGCCTGAAAGACGCACCAGGACGCGAACTCCGCGCAGTCCCACGGCCCCCGCCAGCTTCGATCGGCCATCGGCGCGCGGGCCCCGAGGATGTAGGTTTCGCCGACGTGCTCCAGCGCGATCCTGAAGATGTCGTCCCCCGTCCCGGGTGCGGCCAGGTCCGCGGCCGCCGTTGGAGCGCGTGGGGCGGCCGCCTCGTTCGCCCGGGCGAGCGGGGTAACGGTCGCCGGCGTCCCTCCGGTCGCTGGCGTCGGTCCTGTGGGCGCCGTCGGCGCGCTCGGCCGGGTGGGTCGCGTCGACGGCGTGGCCGACGTCGATCGGGTCGGCGCCGTCGCCGGCGTCGCTGCTGTCCTTCGGGTCATCTCTCTACCCTCCTGTTCGCACTGGGCTCCCGTCGATTCGGGTTAGCGGCTCACTCCGTCCGGTCCGGTGCCGGCGCGCCTCCTCCGGGACAGCCGCTCTCGGCGCCTTCGGAGAGGGCGCAGGCGAAGCCGTCGGCCAGACGGCGCGCGGCGAGACCGGTCGCGAAGAACTTGCCGAGCCCCACCTCCGCCTCCGTCCCGTTGGTGTCGACCTCGAACTGCCCGAGGACCGCGAAGGCGTCCGTGTCCGGCTGCTGATCGCCTCCTCGGGCGCCCCCGAACACGTTGGCATTCAGCTGCGTCACCTCGCCCGTGCCGTGGGTCACGGTCACCGGCACGATCGCGAGGTCGGCATCCCGGTACCCGACGGTGAACTCGCCGCCCTGCTGCGCCGGGCTGCCGGCGATGGTGATGCCCACCGTCTGCGTCTGGCCAAAGATCAGCGGTGAATTCGGCTGGCTCGTGCAGCCCGCAGCGACCAGTAGAACGATGATGCTACTCTTCGATGTCATGGTCGAATCCCTGATCGAAGTGAACCGGGCAGACCCCGTTCAGGTCCCGCGTCAACTGGTGCAGCGCGCGGATGTGCCGCGGCCGGGCCACCCAGACCACGACCTCGCAGGAGCCGTCGGCGACGGCCAGGTCGTGGGCCGCGTAGCCCAGCGTGCTGGCGAGCGGCGTCCGCACCAGCCCGATGCCC
>DASUSF010000151.1:0-5928 GCA_036375275.1 Geminicoccaceae bacterium
AAACGGTTCGGGAAGAAGCGCGGCGCCCAGTGCGGCTGCGGGCGCGGGTGGCAGGGCGCGGACGCCGGCAAGGTCGAGCACGCGCCGAAGCCAGCGTCCCGGGCTCGGTTCGATGACGACGGGAGGCCTCTTTCGCTCCGCGGGCATGTGCCGGTCAAGCCGTTGCACGCGGCGCGCGAAGCCGCGATCCTCCGGGCAGACAAGCGGGCGTGGCCATGCTGATCGATCCTCCGGCGGACCCGTCATTCTGGTGGCCGCTCGGCCTCGGCTTCCTGGTCGGCTACCTGATCGGCGCGATCCCGTTCGGGCTTCTGCTGACCCGGGTCGCCAAGGCCGGCGACCTGCGCCTGATCGGCTCCGGCAACATCGGCGCCACCAACGTGCTCCGGACCGGGCGGAAGGGCCTCGCGCTCGCGACCCTGCTGCTCGACATCGCGAAGGGGGCGCTGCCGACCTGGCTCGCGTTCCGCTATCTCGGACCGGACCTCGCCGTGCTGGTCGGCCTCGGCGCGGTGCTCGGACACTGCTTCCCGTTGTGGTTGAAGTTCAGGGGCGGCAAGGGGGTGGCGACCGCCGCGGGCGTGCTGCTCGCGCTCACCCCTCTGATCATGCTCCTGGTGCTCGCGCTGTTCCTCGTCGTGGTCTGGCTGACCCGCTTCGTCTCGCTCGGCTCGATCCTCGCGGCCCTCGCGGCCCCGCTGCTCGCCTGGCTGTTCGAGCTCTACCAGATCCGCGACCTCTACGTGCTGATCGGGCTGGTCGTCGTGCTCAAGCACCACGCCAACATCCGGCGCCTGGCCGCCGGGCGCGAGAACAAGGTGTCGTTCGGCGGCTCCCGGGCCTCCTGACGATTTCGCGCGGTAGTTGACGCGGCACGTCGTGCCACGCATCTTGCCGGGATGCCGAACGCGACGTCCGGGGACGAGCGGATCGCCTGGCTCCGGCTCGCCCGGACCGGCGGGGTCGGCCCGCGCACCTTCCGGAAGCTGCTCCGCCGGTTCGGCAACGCCGCCCGCGCGCTCGACAACCTGCCGCGGATCGCGCGCGAGACCGGCTCCGACCCGGATCGCTTCCGGATCTGCTCCGAGCCCGAGGCGACCCACGAGCTCGAGGCGCTCGCGGCGGCGGGCGGCAGGCTGCTGCTGCTGGGCGAGCCCGATTATCCCCTGGCGCTGCAGCAGATCGAGGACGCGCCGCCGGTGCTTTCGGCGCGCGGCGATCCCGCCCTGCTCGCGCGCCCGGCGGTCGCGCTGGTCGGCGCCCGAAACGCCAGCGGCAACGGGCGCGTGCTGGCGCAGCGCCTCGCGGCCGAGCTCGCCGGAGCCGGAATGACCGTAGTGAGCGGCCTCGCCCGCGGGATTGACACCGCGGCGCACGAAGGCGCGCTCCAGCGCGGCGCCACGATCGCGGTGGTCGCGTCCGGGATCGACGTCGCCTATCCGCCGGAGAACGCCCTGCTGATGGAGCGGATCGCCGAGCACGGCCTGGTCGTCACCGAACGACCGTTCGGGCGCGAGCCCCAGGCGCGCCACTTCCCGCGCCGGAACCGCGTGATCGCGGGGCTGTCGCTCGGCGTGGTGGTGGTCGAGGCGGCGCCCAAGTCGGGCTCGCTGATCACCGCGCGCCTCGCCGCCGAGCAGGGGCGCGAGGTCATGGCGGTGCCCGGCAGCCCGCTCGATCCCCGCCACCGGGGCACCAACCGCCTGCTCCGGGAGGGCGCGACCCTGGTCGAGGACGCCGCGGACGTGCTGGAGGCGCTCCGGCCACAGCTCGCGGTTCCGGAACCGCCGCGGGCATTGCCGCGGAGGCCCGGTCCGGCGCCGCCCACGACCCCTCGACCGGCCCCTCCACCGGCGCCGGCCGCCTGCGCTGCGGGCACCGAGCCGGTGCTGGCGCGCATCCGGACCCGGCTCGGCCCCGAGCCCCTGTTGGTTGACGAGCTGATCCGCCAGTGCCATGCCTCCAGCGCCGAGGTGCAGCACGCGCTCATGGAGCTGGAGCTCGAAGGGCGGATCGAGCGGCATCCCGGCAACCGGGTCTCCCTTGCATCCACCTGACCCGGGGACATATCGACCACAGGCGCCGAGGCGCCAGTCGTAAAATTCGGGCAGGGCATCGCCGCCGCATGGACGTTGTCGTCGTTGAATCGCCGACCAAGGCCAAGACCATCAACAAGTACCTCGGCGACCGCTACAAGGTCCTGCCGAGCTACGGCCACGTCCGCGACCTGCCGGAGAAGGACGGCTCCGTCCTGCCGGACGAGGACTTCCGGATCATCTATCAGCCGCTCGACGAGAAGCGACAGCGGATCGCCGACATCGCGCGGGCGCTGAAGGGCGCGGAGCGCCTCTACCTCGCCACCGACCCCGACCGGGAGGGCGAGGCGATCTCCTGGCACCTGGTGGCGGCGCTCGACGAGATGGGCGCGATCAACGGCCTGCCGGTCAAGCGGGTGGTGTTCCACGAGATCACCAAGCGAGCCGTGCTCGAGGCGATGGAGCACCCGCGCGACCTCGACGAGGGCCTGATCGACGCCTACCAGGCGCGCCGGGCGCTCGATTACCTGGTCGGCTTCACCCTCAGCCCGATCCTCTGGCGGAAGCTCCAGGGCTCGCGCTCGGCCGGGCGGGTGCAGTCGGTGGCGCTGCGGCTGATCTGCGAGCGCGAGAGCGAGATCGAGGCGTTCCTCCCGCGCGAGTACTGGAGCATCACGGGCACCTTCGCGACCCCGGAAGGGGCCGCCTTCCAGGCCCGGCTCGCGAGGCTCGACGGCAGGAAGCTCGACAAGTTCGACCTCGCGAGCGAGGCCGACGCCAGGCGCGCGCTCGAGCTGATCGAGGCCGAGCGGTTCCGGGTCCAGAGCGTCGAGAAGAAGCAGGTCCAGCGCCATCCGGCCCCCCCGTTCTCGACCTCGACCCTGCAGCAGGAGGCGTCGCGGAAGCTGGGCTTCGGCGCCAGCCGGACCATGCGGACGGCGCAGCGGCTGTTCGAGGGCATCGACATCGGCGGCGAGACCGTCGGCCTGATCACCTACATGCGGACCGACAGCGTGCAGCTGTCGGGCGAGGCGCTGAACGCCTGCCGGCGGCACATCGGCCGGAGCTACGGCGAGAGCTACCTGCCGGAGAAGGCGCGCATCTTCAAGACCCGGACCAAGAACGCGCAGGAGGCGCACGAGGCGATCCGGCCGACCGACATGAGCCGGTCGCCGCAGACGATCGGGCGCTCCCTCGACGACGACCAGCGCCGGCTCTACGAGCTGATCTGGAAGCGCACCATCGCGAGCCAGATGGCGAGCGCGGTGCTCGACCGGGTCGTCGCCGAGCTGGCGTCCGGCGATGACCGCATCGGGTTCCGGGCGACCGGCTCGACCATCGCCTTCGATGGCTTCCTCAAGGTCTACCAGGAGGGACGGGACGATCCCGCCCAGGACGACGAGGAGGGCGAGGGGCTGCTGCCGCCGATGCGCGAGGGCGCCGGCGTGGATCGCCAGGGGGTGGAGCCGCGGCAGCATTTCACCGAGCCGCCGCCCCGGTTCTCCGAGGCCAGCCTGGTCAAGCGGCTCGAGGAGCTCGGCATCGGCCGGCCGTCCACCTATGCCAACATCATCTCGGTGCTCCAGGACCGGAACTACGTCCGGCTCGAGAGCCGGCGCTTCGTGCCGGAGGACCGCGGGCGGCTGGTCAACGCCTTCCTGGTCGCCTTCTTCGACCAGTACGTCCAGCCCGGCTTCACCGCCCGGCTCGAGGACCAGCTCGACGCGATCGCGGCGGGGGAGCGCGACTGGAAGGACCTGCTGCGCGAGTTCTGGGACCCCTTCAAGGACATCGTGGGCGAGGTCAGCGAGCGGCGGGTCGCGGAGGTGATCGAGGCGCTCAACGACTTCCTCGGCCCGCAGCTCTTCCCCGTGAAGGAGGACGGCTCCGACCCGCGCCTCTGCCCGTTGTGCAGCGAGGGCCGGCTCAGCCTCAAGCTCGGCCGCTACGGCGCGTTCGTCGGCTGCTCGAACTACCCCGACTGCCGCTTCACCCGGCCGCTCGGGGTCAAGAGCGAGGACGCCGCCGAAGAGATGGAGAAGGAGCGGCTGATCGGGGTCGACCCCGGGACGCGCGAGGAGGTCCGGCTGCTGCGCGGGCCCTACGGCCCCTACGTCCAGCTCCGCCACGGCGAGGAGGTGAAGCGGTCGTCCCTGCCGCCGAACCTGAAGGCGGCCGACCTCGATCTCGAGACCGCGCTGCAGCTGCTCGCCCTGCCTCGCATCGTCGGCCACCATCCGGAGACGGGCAAGCCGATCGAAGCCGGGATCAACCGCTACGGGCCCTACATCAAGCACGACCGGTTCGTCCGGCTCGGGCCCGACGACGACGTGCTCACGATCGGCATGAACCGCGCCGTGGCGCTGATCGAGGAGACCAGGGGCAAGGGCCGGCCGGCCGCGAAGCCGGCGAAGGAGCTCGGGCCACACCCCAGGGACAAGAAGCCGGTGACGCTGCACGAGGGCCGCTTCGGGCCGTACGTCAAGCACGGCAAGACCAACGCCAGCCTGCCGCGCGGGATGGACGCGGCGAGCCTGACCCTCGAGGCGGCGGTCGAGCTGATCGACCGCAAGGCCGGCAAGGCGAAGCCGGGCAAGGCCGGCGGCGGAGCGGCCAAGGGCCGGGCGGCGGCCGCCGAGGCCGGCGGCAAGGCGTCCTCCGGCAGGGCCGCGCCCAAGAAGGGCGCGTCCGCGAAGAAGAAGGGCCCGGCGAAGCGCCGGCCGGCCGCGGCGGGCTCGGGCAGCGGCTGAGCAAGCGTGCGGCGGGCGCTGCCCGGCGGAAGGAGTCATGGCGAAGCGGGCACGGGCGGAGAAGGAGCGGCGGGCGCCGAGCCGCGAGGACGTGCTCCGCTTCATCGCCGGCAGCGAGGGCGAGGTCACCAAGCGCGACCTGGTCCGCGCCTTCCGCCTCAAGGGGCCGGATCGCGTGGTCGTGAAGGAGATGATGCGCGATCTGGAAGCCGAGGGGCTGGTCGGCCGCGGCCATAAGCGGCGGGTGCGTCCGGCCGGCCAGCTGCCGCCGGTCGCGGTGCTCGAGGTGACCGGCACCGATCTGGATGGCGATCCGACCGCGCGGCCGGTCAAGGTCGAGGCGGGCGAAGCGGCGCCGACCGTGATCCTGGTCGATGCCGGACGGCCCGGCGCCGCGCCCGGCGTCGGCGACCGGGTGCTGGCGCGGCTGCGGCGGACCGCGGACGGCGCGTACGAAGGCCAGATCATCCGGGTCCTGCCGGCCGAGCCGACGCGCACGGTGGGCCTCCTCCGGCGGACCGCGGAGGGGCTCAGGGTCGATCCGATCGGCGCCGGGCCGGGCCGCGAGATGCGGCTCCGGTTCGAGGACGCGGGCGGCGCGGAGCCGGGCGAGATCGTCGCGGCCGAGCGGGTGCAGGAGGCGGAGCCCGGGCTGGCGCGGGTCCGGGTCACGGAGCGTCTCGGGCGGCCCGGCGAGCCGGCGACCATCTCCCTCGCCATGGCGCACGCCTACGGCCTGCCGGTCGCGTTCCCCCCAGAGGCGGAACGGGAGGCCGAGGCGGCGCGTCCGGTCGAGCTCGGCCGGCGGCTCGATCTCCGCCACGTCCCCCTGATCACGATCGACGGCGCCGACGCGCGGGATTTCGACGACGCCGTGTTCGCCGAGCCGGACCCGGCGCCGGACAACCCGGGCGGCCATCGGATCCGGGTCGCGATCGCCGACGTCGCGCACTACGTCCGCGCCGGCGGTCCGCTGGATCGCGAGGCCCGGCGGCGCGGCAACTCGGTCTATTTCCCGGACCGGGTGCTGCCGATGCTGCCGCATGCGCTCTCCAGCGACCTCTGCTCGCTCCGGCCCGGCGAGGACCGGGCGTGCGTGACCGTCCTGATGCGGATCGATGGGCGCGGCCGGAAGCTCGACC
>DASUSF010000152.1:0-12685 GCA_036375275.1 Geminicoccaceae bacterium
CGAGCGGATCGCGCGCCGGGTCCACCGCCTGACCTCGATGCTCGCGGACGGGCTGGCGGCACGCGGCGCCGAGGTGGTGAACCCCGCCTGCTTCGACACGCTGACGGTCCGGGTGCCGGGCCGGGCGCGGGAGGTCCTGGACAAGGCGCTGGCGGCCGGGATCAACCTCCGCCCGCTCGACGACGACCGGGTCGGGATCTCGCTCGACGAGACCACGCGGCGGGACGACCTCGAGCGCCTGCTGCCCTGCTTCGGCGACGGGCCGGCCGACCTCGGGCGCCTCGATGCCGAAGCTCGGGAAAGAATCCCCGAGGCGCTCCGCCGGGCGAGCCCGTACCTCACCCATCCGGTGTTCAGCCTCTACCACGGCGAAGCCGAGATGACCCGCTACATGCGCCGCCTCCAGGAGAAGGACCTGGCGCTGGACCGGGCGATGATCCCGCTCGGCTCCTGCACCATGAAGCTCAACGCCGCCGCCGAGATGATGCCGATCACCTGGCCGGAGCTCGCGGGCCTGCACCCGTTCGCGCCGACCGACCAGGCCCTGGGCTATCGGGCGCTGTTCGACCAGCTCGAAGGCTGGCTCGCCGAGATGACCGGCTTCGATGCCCTCTCGCTGCAGCCGAACGCCGGCAGCCAGGGCGAGTACACCGGGCTCCTGGTGATCCGGCGCTACCACGAGGATCGGGGCGATGGGGCGCGGGACGTCTGCCTGATCCCGTCCTCGGCCCACGGCACCAACCCCGCGAGCGCGGTCATGGCCGGGCTCCGGGTCGTGGTCGTCGGCTGCGACGAGCGCGGCAACGTCGACCTCCAGGACCTCCGGGCGAAGGCGGCGCAGCACCGGGAGCGCCTCGCCGCGCTCATGATCACCTATCCCTCGACCCACGGCGTGTTCGAGGAGACGATCAAGGACATCTGCGCGCTCATCCACGAGCACGGCGGCCAGGTCTACCTCGACGGCGCCAACCTCAACGCCCTGGTCGGGCTCTGCCGCCCGGGCGAGCTCGGCGCCGACGTCGCGCACCTCAACCTGCACAAGACGTTCTGCATCCCGCACGGCGGCGGCGGCCCGGGGATGGGGCCGATCGGGGTCAAGGCGCATCTCGCGCCGTATCTCCCGGATCACCCCGTGGTTCCGGGCGTCAATCCCGCCGCGCGCGACGGCACCAGCGTCGGCGCGGTCGCGGCGGCGCCCTGGGGCTCCGCCTCGATCCTGCCGATCTCCTGGGCCTACATCGCGCTGATGGGCGCCCGGGGGCTGAGGCGGGCGAGCGAGCTCGCGATCCTGAACGCGAACTACGCCGCCCGCCGGCTCGCGCCGCACTTCCCGGTCGTCTACACCGGCAAGGGCGGCCTCGTCGCGCACGAGTGCATCGTCGACATCCGGGGGATCAAGCAGGCGACCGGCGTGACCGTCGAGGACGTGGCGAAGCGCCTGATCGACTATGGCTTCCATGCCCCGACGATGTCCTGGCCGGTGCCCGAGACGCTGATGATCGAGCCGACCGAAAGCGAGGCCAAGCGGGAGATCGACCGCTTCTGTGACGCCATGATCAGCATCCGCGCGGAGATCCGGGGGATCGAGGAGGGCACCGTCGAGCGGTCGGAGAGCCCGCTCAAGAACGCGCCCCACCCGCTCAGCGACATTCTGAGCGACGAGTGGCCGTTTCCGTACGACCGGGTCATCGCCTCCGGCGGCGAGCGCGACGCCAAGTACTGGCCGCCGGTGGCGCGGGTCGACAACGTGTACGGCGACCGGCATCTGGTGTGCGCCTGCCCACCGCTGGAGGCGTATCAGGCCGCCGCCGAATAGAGGCAGCCGACGCCGTCGTCCCCCGCCGGATGCGACGGGGGCAGCCGTCGCCTCAGCGCTCGCGCCAGGCGAACAGGGAGGTGCGCTCGTACTTCCAGGGGTACTGGGCGACCATCATGTGCGCCCGGGTGATCCGCCAGGCGACCAGCGCGAGGGCGGTGATCACCGCGAAGTGGACCAGGAAGCCCGGCAGGTGGAGCAGCTCGCCCCCGAACAGGGCGTAGACCAGGAAGCGGTCGGCGAGCGCGAGGCCGAAGCAGGCGAACACGACCTGGGCCATGGGCCTCCAGGTCTCGGCGATCGCCTTGCCGGTCATGATCGCGGCGCCGCCGGTGATGATCAGGGTCAACCCGATGAAGACCGCGAGCGAGGTTCCGAAGATGGGTTCCATCAGTTGAACACGATCAGCTTGAGGAGGAGGCCGAGCAACAGAACGCTGTTCAGCCGCACGTTCCATTCCAGGACGGACAGCCGGCGCTCGATACGGTCGATCCGCTCCGAGAGCTGCCGCTCGACCTCGTTGATGCGTGCGCTGAGCTTCTGCTCGACCTCGTTGATGCGCGCGCTGAGCTTCTGCTCGACCTCGTTGATGCGCTCCCGCAGCTCCAGCTCGACGCGCCGGAGCTCCTCGCGGAGGCCGCTGTCGCCGACCCTGATGTCGTCGCGAAGCTCATCGTAGCGGCGGTCGTTCTCCGCCAGCGCCGTTGCGGCCGCGCGCGCCTGCGCGTCCTCCGCGCCGGCGCTGCGGAACGCGTCGTACACTTCCGCGATCATTCGCGACACGAAGGACGGGCTCCCTCCAGGTTCGGCTGCTCAGGATAGCACATGGCCCCTGCCGCGGCCATTCCGCAGCGGTCCTTCGTGCTTTCGCGCCGGACGGCCGGCGTCAGTGGCCGCCCTCGAGGTAGGCGCTGCGGATCTCGGGATTGGCGAGCAGCTCCCGGCCGGAGCCTTCCATGACCACCCGCCCGGTCGCGAGGACGTAGCCGCGGTTCGCGATCTTGAGCGCCTGGTAGGCGTTCTGCTCGACCAGCAGGATGGTCAGGCCCTGGTCCCGGTTGATCTCGACGATGGCGTCGAAGATCTGCTTGACCAGGATCGGGGCGAGGCCGAGGGACGGCTCGTCGAGCAGGAGGAGGCGCGGGCGCGCCATCAGCGCCCGGCCGATGGTGAGCATCTGCTGCTCGCCGCCCGACAGGGTGCCGCCCCGCTGGTGCTGGCGCTCCTTGAGGCGGGGAAAGCGGATGAAGACCTTCTCCACGTCCTCGTCGAAGTGCGCCCCGCCGGTCGGCACGGCGCCCATCTGCAGGTTCTCGAGGACGCTCATCTGCGGGAAGATCCGCCGTCCTTCCGGCGCCTGGGCGATGCCGAGCCCGACGATGTCGTACGGCTCGAGCCCGTTGAGCAGACGATTCTCGAGCACGATCTCGCCCGACGACGGCTTCGGGCGCCCGCAGATGGTCATCAGCATGGTCGACTTGCCGGCGCCGTTGGCGCCGATGATGGTCACGATCTCGCCCGCCTCGACCCGGATCGAGACCCCGTGCAGCGCCTCGATGTTGCCGTAGTGGGCGTGGACCGAGCGCAGCTCCAGCATCAGAGCTGCCCCTCGATCGGACGAGCTCCGATGCGGCCGGTCTCGACGTCGGCCTCGATCTCCGGCGGCAGCTCCTCCTCCTCGGTCTCGCCGAGGTAGGCCTTGATCACGTTCGGATCGCGCCGGACCTCGTCCGGGGTGCCGTCGGCGATCTTGCGCCCGTAATCCAGCACCACGATGTGGTCCGAGATCCCCATGACCACGCCCATGTCGTGCTCGATCAGGAGCACGCCGGTGTCGTACCGGTCCCGGATCACACGCAGCAGGCCGCCGAGTTCCCCGGTCTCGCGCGGGTTCAGCCCCGCCGCCGGCTCGTCCAGGCAGAGCAGCTTCGGCTGGGTGCACATCGCGCGCGCGATCTCGAGCTTCCGCTGCTGGCCGTAGGGGAGGTTGGCGGCGTTCCAGTCGGCCCGCTCGATGAGCTCGATGCGCTCCAGCCATTCCCTGGCGCGGTCCACCGCGGCGCGCTCGGCGTCCCGGTAGCGCCGGAGGCCGAGCACCCCGAACACGGTGTAGCCGGACGCCCGCATCAGCGCGTTGTGCTGCGCGACGATCAGGTTCTCGAGCACGCTCATCTGGCCGAACAGGCGGATGTTCTGGAAGGTCCGGGCGACCCCTGCACGCGCGATCCGGAAACCCTCCATCCGCTCCAGCAGCAGGGTCCCGGCGTCCGCCCCCGTCTGCGCCCCGCCCGGTCGCGCTCCGTGGCCGTGGTGGAAGGTGAGCTGGCCCACGGTCGGCTTGTAGAACCCGGTCAGGCAGTTGAAGACCGTGGTCTTGCCGGCGCCGTTCGGCCCGATGATCGCGGTGATCTCGTTGCGGTAGGCGGTGAACGACAGGTCGTCGATCGCGACCAAGCCGCCGAAGCGCATGGTCAGGCGCTCGACCTCGAGCAGGGGCCGCTTGCCGGCGCTCATCTGAGCCGCCCTCCCGCCGCCATCAGTCGAGGGCGCCGCGCTCGGGCGTCGCGGTCTTGCCGGCGTGCACGCTCGGGGACCCGTGCAGGCGGAGCGTCGGCTCGCGGTGGGCGAGCAGCCCGCGCGGCCGCCAGACCATGATCGCGACCATGGCGGCGCCGAACAGCAGCATCCGGAACTGCTCGAACTCGCGACCGAACTCGGGCAGCAGGATCAGCACGAGCGCGGCGAGCACCACGCCGACCTGGCTGCCCATGCCGCCGAGCACCACGATCGCGAGGATCAGCGCGGACTCGATGAAGGTGAAGCTCTCGGGGCTGATGAAGCCCTGCCGGGTGGCGAAGAAGGAGCCCGCGAAGCCGCCGAAGGTGGCGCCGAGCGCGAAGGCGGTGAGCTTGGTGTTGGTCGGGTTGATGCCGAGCGCCCGGCACGCGATCTCGTCCTCGCGCAGCGCCTCCCAGGCGCGGCCGATCGGCAGCTTGCGGATCCGGAGCACGAACGCGTTGGTGATCAGCGCCAGGATCAGGATCAGGAAGTAGAGGAACGCGACCCGGTGGTAGCCATCGTAGTCGAGGCCGAAGACCTCGTGGAAGGCCACCTCGCCCTCCCCGGCGCGCCGGGTGAACTCGATGCCGAAGAAGGAGGGGCGCGGCACGCCGGAGAGCCCGTCCGGGCCGCGGGTCACCTCGTACCAGTTGAGCAGGATGATCCGGATCATCTCGCCGAAGCCGAGCGTGACGATCGCGAGGTAGTCGCCGCGCAGCCGGAGCACCGGGAAGCCGAGGAGGATGCCGAAGAAGGCGGCGAACATCCCGGCCAGCGGCAGGCATTCCCAGAAGCTGAGGTCGAAGTTGATCGCGAGCAGGGCGTAGGAGTAGGCGCCGACCGCGTAGAACGCGACGTAGCCGAGGTCGAGCAGGCCGGCGAGGCCGACCACGATGTTCAGGCCCCAGCCGAGCATGATGTAGATCAGGACCGTGGTCGCGACGTCGACCACGTAGCGGTTCGCGAACGGCAGGAAAGGGAGCACGAAGGCGAACAGGACCGCGGCCACCGCGAACCAGAAGGCGTATGGGCCGAGCAGCGCCGGGATCCGCCGGAACGGAGCTCCGACGCCGGCGAGAGCATCCGGATGGATGGTCCGCCCGGCGATCAGCAGGATCCGGCCGATGAACACCACCCCGACGCCCACGGCGACCGCCTCGAAGCGATACCGCAGTCCGAGGCCGCCCTCGATCGAGACCAGCTCCATGCCGACCAGGGGCAGGAACAGGACCAGCGCCACGAAGGCGGCGAGGCCGGCCTCCTTGAGCGCCCCGGCCCAGTCGATCCCGGGGCTGGCCGCGCCGGTCGCGCCGGTCAGGACCCGCCCGGCCATCTCAGACCTTCTCGATCTCGGGCTTGCCGAGCAGCCCGGTCGGCATGAAGATCAGGACCAGGACCAGGATCGAGAACGCCGCCACGTCCTTGTATTCGGTGGAGAAGTAGCCGGACCAGAAGGCCTCGACCAGACCCAGGATCAACCCTCCGAGCATCGCTCCGGGAATCGAGCCGATGCCGCCGAGCACGGCGGCGGTGAACGCCTTCACCCCGGCGAGGAAGCCGATGAAGAAGTCGATCACGCCGTAGTAGAGGGTCGCCATCAGACCGGCGACCGCGGCGAGCGCGGCCCCGAGCACGAAGGTCAGCGAGATCGTGCGGTCGACGTTGACCCCGCACAGACCGGCCATCAGCAGGTCCTGCTGGCAGGCGCGCTGCGCGCGGCCGAGCGGCGTGCTCGCGATCAGGTAGGAGAAGCCCAGCATCAGGACCAGGGTCAGGACCATGATCACGATCTGGACGTAGCTGATCGTGACCGCGAACCGGCCCGCGGCGTCGAACACGAAGCCGCCGGTGATCACCGGTTGGAGCGGCTTGACGTTCGCGCCCTGGAGCAGCTGCACGTAGTTCTGCAGGAAGATCGACATGCCGATGGCGCTGATCAGCGGCGCCAGCCGGAAGGATCCGCGGAGCGGACGGTAGGCGAGGCGCTCGACCGCCCAGCCGTACCCGGACGTGAACGCCATGGCGATCAGCAGGACCATCAGAAGGGCGAGTGGCACCCAGGTGATGCCGAGGGTGCCGAGCAGGGTGAAGCTGATGATCGAGAGGAAGGCCCCGATCATGTAGATCTCGCCGTGGGCGAAGTTGATCATCCCGATGATGCCGTAGACCATGCTGTAGCCGATCGCGATCAGGCCATACATCGCGCCGAGCGTGAGGCCGTTGATCAGCTGCTGCAGGAAGTACAGCATGACGGAATGATGCGCTCTTAATGGTCCAGGCGGCCGCTTGGTCCGTGCGCCGCAACCGCAGCGCCGGACCTCGGAAGCTCTAGAGCAACCCCGCCCGGCAAACAAGCAGCATCAGATGGAGAGGCCGGCGCGCCGGCCGAGCACCCAGGCGAGGCGATCGCGGGCGAGCCGCCGGAGCGTCGCCGCTCCCGCGCTCGCGGGGCCGTGGGCCACCACCTCGACGAGGGTCGGCTTTTTCATCGCGGTGACCCGGACCAGTCTGCCGAGCCGTACCATCTCGTAGATGACCTCGTCGTTCGTGCCCGGGCGCCCCGGCCCCGGTGCCGTCGGCATGTCGATCCCGATCGTCCGCCGGCACAGCCGGTCAATGCCGGAGAATGGGTAAGAAAGTCTTGCGGATCATCCGGAGCCGGCGGGACGCGCGCACCACCGCCGTTGACCGGCCCTCCGCGCAGACCGATCCTGATCTCATGGCGGTCATCGTGGCCCCAGCTGGCCGACACAGGGCGCCCGGGACGCTGCTCGCTTCCGCAGCAGTGGCCCTGCTCGTGCTCGCGCTGAACGCGGCGCAGGCGGCGGGCCCCGGACCGGCCCTCATCGAGCGCGGCTGGGAGGCCGTCACCTTCGAGGGCAAGCCTGCGAACGCCTACCGCCTGACCAGCGAGGGCGCCATCGAGGTGGTGAGCGAGCGGAGCGTCTCGCTCATCCAGCGCCCGGTCACGGTCGACATCGAGGCAACGCCGCTGCTCGCCTGGCGCTGGCGGGTCGATCGGGGCGTGCCGGCGACCGACCTGACCCGGAAGGGCGGCGACGACCGCTCCCTCGCGATCTACGTCACCTTCCCCTTCCGTCCGGGCGAGGCGAGCCTGCTCGAGCGGATGCGGCGTGCGATGGTCGAGGCCATGGCCGGCGGAGCGGCTCCGGGCCGGGTCCTCTGCTACGTCTTCGGCGGGGAGGGACAGCGCGGGGCGATCCAGCAGAACCCCTGGTTCGGCGACGCCGGCGCCAGCCTGATCCTCCGGCCGGCCGGCAGCGCCACCGGCACCTGGCTGGAGGAGCGGGTCGATCTCGCGGCGGACTACCGCCAGGTGTTCGGCGGCACGCCGGACGATCCGACCCACCTCGCGATCAGCGCCGACAGCGACGACACCGGTGGGAGGGTCCGGGCGTTCGTCGACGGTCTCCGCTTCCAGACGCGGTAGGAGGGTGGCTCACCTCCGGGCGCGGGTGACCTGCTGCTCGCGATAGGCGATGTAAGCCGTGCTGGTGAAGATGATCGCGCCGCCGATCCAGGTGAAGATGCCCGGCACCTCGGCGAACAGGAGGTAGCCGAGCAGCGCGACCCAGATCAGCTTGAAGAAGTCGATAGGCATGACGACGCTCGCGTCCGCCTGCCTGATCGCTTCGGTCATGGCGAGCTGGCCCATGTTGCCGAGCAGGCCGATCAGGACCAGCCAGCCGAGCGCCCCGAGGCTCGGCGTCTGCCAGACGAACAGCGCCGGGACGAAGGATGCCGGAATCATCATCATCGCCATCCAGGCGATGATCGTGATGCTGGAATCGGACTGGCCGAGCCGCTTGATCACCAGCAGCGCGCAGCCCCAGGTGACCGCCGCGAGCAGCGCCAGGAGCTGTCCGGTGCCGGCGCCCGCGAAGCCCGGACGGAGGATGATCAGCACGCCCGCGAAGCCGAGCACGATCGCGGTCCAGCGCCGGAGTCGCACGGTCTCCTTGAAGATCGGGATGGCGAGCAGGGTCGCGAAGATCGGCGCGGTGAAGTTCAGCGCCGTCACCTCCGCCAGCGGCGCGATGGTCAGCGCCGTGAAGAACGACAGCATGGCGACGATGTTGAACGCCCCGCGGAGCAGGTGAAGCCCAGGTCGGCTGGTCCTGAGGGGCCCGATCCCATAGCGGATCAGCCATGGCACCACGATCAGGAAGCCGAACAGGTTGCGGAAGAACGCGATCTCGAACGGGTGCAGCTCGGCGGAGACGGTCCGGATCGTGGCGTGCATGGCGGCGAACATGAAGGTCGAGGCGAGCATCAGGAAGATGCCCTTGAGGGTCCGCAGCCGCGCCCTCGAGGCGGCGCCTTCGGTCGCCGCGAGCGCCGTGTCCGCGGCCCGCCCGCCGGACGGCCGGGTGGCCATCCCGGGCGCCCGGGGCGGTTCGGCACGATCGGGGCCGGTCGCGCCCGGGCGGCTCATCGCCTGCGCCCGGCCGCGCTCCTCACCGGCCGACCGAGGCCGCCATCAGCTGCAGGTCGACCTCGACCTGATAGCCGTCGGCGAGGCGGTTGGTGCGATTGAACGTCCCGACCACCGCCATCAGCTCGCCCAGCATCTCGTCGTCCATGCCGAGCTTCCGCGCCGCCGCGGTGTGCGAGCGGATGCAGTAGGTGCAGCCGTTGGTCGCGCTGACCGCGAGCGCCACCATCTCCTTGGTCAGAGCGTCGAGCCGGCCGGGCTGCATCGCCGCCCTCAGGCTGCCCCAGACGTCCCGGAGCAGGGGCGGATGGCTGGCGAGCGTCTTCCAGAAGTTGGGCACGAAGTCGATGCCCTTGACCGCCATGATCTCGTCGTAGACGGCCCGCACCTCGGCGGGCGCGTTCTCGTACTCGACCATCGTCACCGTCGGCATGCCCTGCCCTCCTGTCCGATGCTGCCCACCCTTCGGGCTGCATGAGCGGGGTCCCTCCCCTGCGCTCGCGCGCCACCTTGTCCCGCAAGACCGGAGGATGGTCAACGCGCCGGCCTCTTGCCGGGCCGGCGGTCCGGGCTAGCTGGATCCTGGTGAAGATCAAGAAGGAGCTTTCGATGCGGACCATTCTCGGCATCACCATGGCGGTCGTGATCGGCGCAGCCAGCCTCGCCGGTCCGGCGCTCGCGGAGCCCGCCTCGACCCTGTCGAGCGGCGACCGGGCCTCGATCCGGAGCGTCGTCGAGCAGCAGCTCGCGGCCTTCCAGGCCGACGACGGTGCCCGCGCCTTCGGCTTCGCCTCGCCCGACATCCAGCGCATGTTCCAGAGCCCGGACCGCTTCATGGCCATGGTCCGCCAGGGCTACCGGCCCGTGTACCGGGCCCGGGAGGTCCAGTTCCTCGACCTGATCGACCTCGGCGACCAGCTCGCCCAGCGGGTCCTCCTGGTCGGCCCCGACGGCCAGGTCGTGACCGCCTACTACGCCATGGAGCGGCAGGCGGACGGCACCTGGCGGATCGACGGCTGCGTGCTCGAGCAGGCGCCCGACCTCGCGATCTGAGCGGCTGCCGACACGTTTGCGCGAGGTCCCCTCCCGCGCCGGGCCGCGGCGTGACAGAGCTTGGAGGCGTCCTATAATCCGCGCGCTGGAAGGGGGACCACCATGCATCGTCTTCTCCTCGCGAGCCTGCTCGCCGGTCTCTTCCTCTCGTCGGTCCTGGCGCCGGCCCTGTCGCCGGTGGCGCGCGCCGATGCCTGGGACGCCGTCCTCGAGCGGGCGCGGGGCGAGACCGTCTACTGGAATGCGTGGGCCGGCGACGAGAAGATCAACGACTACATCGGCTGGGTCGGCGAGCGGGTCGCGGACGACTTCGGCATCGAGCTGGTCCACGTCAAGCTGACCGACACCGCCGAAGCGGTCGCGCGGGTGGTCGCCGAGAAGGCGGCGGGCCGGACCGAGGACGGCTCGGTCGACCTGATCTGGATCAACGGCGAGAACTTCAGCGCGATGAAGCGGGAAGACCTCCTGTTCGGCCCCTTCGCCCGCGAGCTCCCGAACTTCCGTTACGTCGACACCGAGGGCAAGCCGACCACGCTCGTCGACTTCACCGTCCCGACCGAGGGGCTGGAGAGCCCGTGGGGGATGGCGCAGTTCGTCTTCCTGTACGACACGGAGCGGGTCGGCGAGCCGCCGCGCTCGATCGACGCCTTGGCCGATTGGATCGAGGCGCATCCGGGGCGGTTCGCCTACCCCGCCCCGCCCGATTTCATCGGCACGACCTTCCTCAAGCACGTCCTGCTCGAGACCATCGACGATCCGGCGGTCCTCGGGCGGCCGGTGGAGGAGACCGATTTCGTGGCCAGGACGGCGCCGCTCTGGGACTGGCTGGAGCGGGTCCGCGAGGATCTGTGGCGGAGCGGCTCGACCTACCCGACCTCGGGGCCGGCGCTGACTCAGCTCCTCGACGACGGCGAGGTCGACTTCTCCATGGCCTTCCATCCGGGCGAGGCCTCCGCCGCGATCGAGGCCGGGCGCCTGCCGGAGAGCGTGCGGACCTTCATCCTCGAGGACGGGACGATCGGCAACACGCACTTCGTCGCGATCCCCTTCAATGCGGCGCATCCGGATGCGGCGCAGGTGGTCGCGGACTTCCTGCTCACGCCCGAGGCCCAGGCGCGGAAGCAGGACCCGCGGGTCTGGGGCGACGGCACGGTGCTCGACCTCGACGCGCTGCCGCCGTCCGAGCGGGCGCGCTTCGAGGAGCTGCCGCTCGGCGTCGCGACGCTCGCTCCGGACGAGCTGGTGCCGGTCCGCCCGGAGCCCCATCCGAGCTGGATGCTCGAGATCGAAGCGGAGTGGCTCCGCCGCTTCAGCAGCTGACCCGCTTGCTTCGGGTCCTGCCGCTGATCACCCTTGCCGTGTTCCTGGGGCCGGTGGCGGCGGGGCTGGTCGGAACGCTGCTCCCGGCCTTCGGCTACCTGCCCGCGCTCGGCGGCGACGTGCTGTCGCTCGAGCCATGGCGCGAGCTGCTCGGGGTCCCGGGGCTCGACCGGGCGCTCGCCCTGACCCTGGTCAGCGGGCTCGGCGCGACGCTCGGCGCGCTCGGCCTGACCGTCCTGATCTTCGCCGCCGGCCACGGCACCCGGGCCCTCGGCCGCGCGCGCCGGGGCATGACGCCGCTGCTCGCCGTGCCGCATCTCGCGCTCGCCGTCGGCCTCGCCTTCCTGATCGCGCCTTCCGGCTGGCTGGTCCGGCTGCTCGCCGCCGCCGCGACCGGCTGGCAGGTGCCGCCCGACGTCGCGACGGTGCAGGACCCCTACGGCCTCGCCCTCGCTCTCGGGCTGCTGGTCAAGGAGACGCCGTTCCTGGTCCTCGTGACCTTCGCGGCGCTCGGCCAGATCCATGCCGATCCCCAGCTCCGGGCCGCCCGGACCATGGGCTACGGCCCGGTGACGGCCTGGCTCAAGGTCGCCCTGCCGCAGGTCTATCCGTTGATCCGGCTGCCGGTCTACGCGGTCCTCGCCTACTCCCTCTCGGTGGTCGACATGGCGATCGTGCTGGCGCCGAACGCGCCGCCGCCGCTCGCGCCGCTGGTGCTCCGGCTGTTCCTCGACCCCGATCTGGCCCAGCGCTTCCCGGCCGCCGCGGGAGCCATCCTGCAGCTCCTGCTGGTCCTGGCCGCGATCGCGCTCTGGCGGGGTGGCGAGATGGGAATCGCGGTGCTCGCCCGGCGGATGCTCGCGTCCGGCCGGCGGGGCGGGTCGGGAACGGGACCCCGGATCGCCGCCTGGGCCGCCCTCGGCGCCCTGTTCGGGCTGGCTGGCGCGAGCGTGCTCGGGCTCCTGGTCTGGTCGTTCGCCGGCCGCTGGCGCTTCCCCGATCCCTGGCCGTCGGGCCTCTCGGCCGACCTCTGGCTGCGCCAGGCGGACGCCCTCGCCGGCCCCGCCCTGACCACCGTCCTCACCGCGCTCGGGGCGACGCTCATCGCCTTGGCGCTGGTCGTCGGCTGCCTCGAGAATGAAACCCGGAACGCCCGCCGCCCCGGCAGCGGGGCCCTGATCCTGATCTATCTCCCGTTGCTGGTGCCGCAGATCGCGTTCCTCTTCGGCGTGCAGGTGCTGCTCGCCGCCATTCACCTCGACGGCCGCTGGGCGGGTCTGATCTGGACCCACCTCCTGTTCGTCCTGCCCTACGTCTTCCTGACCCTGGCCGAGCCCTACCGGAGCCTGGACCGGCGCTACGAGCGGACCGCGCTGGCGCTCGGGCGGTCGCCGGCCAGCGTCTGGCTCCGGGTCCGGCTGCCGCTCCTCCTCCGCCCCCTGATGATCGCGACGGCGATCGGCTTCGCGGTCAGCACCGCG
>DASUSF010000153.1:0-10179 GCA_036375275.1 Geminicoccaceae bacterium
CGAAGATCAGCATCGCCCGGCCGCCATCGCGGCTCGGCAACCCCGGCTTGTGGCGCCGGCGGGTCTCGCCACGACGACGCCGTCAGCTGCCGAACAGGACGGGCAAGGTCGCGTGGCGCAGCACATGACGGGTCGCTCCGCCGAAGACCAGCTCGCGCAGCCGGCCATGGCCATAGGCGCCCATGACCAGGAGGTCGCTGCCGTGCGCGACGGCCTGCGCGAGCAGGACCTCGCCCGCATCGCCGTCAGGCCGTTCGAGCGGCTCCGCCTCGGCCGCGACGTCATGGCGCCGCAACATCGCCGCGCATGCTTCGACGGTCCTAGCGGCTTCTTCGCCGAGCGCGCACAGGTTCACGCGCTCCGCATCGCGCAGGAACGGCAGCGCACCGTGCACGGCACGCGTCGCCTCACGCGAGCCGTTCCAGCCGACCACCACCGCTCGGGCTGGCTCGGCGGCACCCTCCGGCGGCAGCATCAGGACGGGCACACCCGCGGCCACGGCCAGCTCTTCGACCACGTCGGGCATGTCGAGCACGGAAAGGTCGCGTTTCGCCGCCACCACGAGGTCGGCGCAATGCGCCGCCCCAGCGAGCAGACGACCTGGATCACCCTCAGCCTCCTGCCAGCTCCCCTCAGTGCCACAGATTTCCTGAAAGGTGGACCTGATCCCGCCTGCGATCCTGCGGCTGGCCTCGCGCTGCTCCTCGATCAGGTCGACGCCGAGGTAAACGCCGGCTTCGCCATAGGTCCCGGGGACGAAGGGCGTGGCCATGACGTGCATGCCAATCAACATGGCCTCGAAGCGCCGCGCGACCGCCTGCGCACTGCGGAGGCGCGCCTCGATCGGACCGTCCGGTTGAAGCTCGATCAGGATCGTCCGGTAGGTCACGACACTCACCTCTCCGGTACGGAGCACCCCAAGCGCCGGACTCTGACCTTCAACTGGATCACGGCGCATTGCGCTGGATCAATCGGATCCTGGCGTGGCGTCATGAGGACGAAGCGGTCGGATCGGCGTCCAGCTCCTCGACTTCGGCAACGTTGGTCACAGCCGGGTCACCGTCGTTGCCACGATGCGGCTCACCATCCTCTCCACGCGATCATGCGCGGTCGACGGTGGCAGGGCGCTCGGGCGCAAAACCGTCCCTCAGTCGATCTGGTAGTCGAGCCATTCCTGGATCATCCCGCGGAGCGCCGTATCGTCGCCGAACCGCGCCCGCTCGCCCTCGGCCCGGGTCCGCCCGAGATCCAGCACGTACAGGTAATCCGACACCTCGGCGCACTGCCGGACGTTCTGGTCGACCAGGACCACGCTCACGCCCTGCCCCGGCAGATTCCGGATGAAGTCGTACAGCTCGCGGCTGATCCGCGGCGCGATCATCGCGGTCGGCTCCCGCGACCTACATGGTCTACGCCTCGCAGCCCCAGTTCCTCGAGATCGGCCAGGACGCCGACTACCTGATCAGCCAGACGCTCCTGCACGACAAGATCAACTGGGAGGTCAGCGCCGGCCTCACCCGGGCGGAGATGATGGAGCGGTACGACGAGCTGTTCCCGGACGTCGCCTACGAGGCGGACTTCCAGACCGCGCTCGCCTACGGCGCCGGGGTGGTCCTGGAAGAGATCATCAAGCAGGCGGATTCGCTCGATCCCGCGGCGCTCAAGCAGGCGGCGCTCGACCTCAACGACCAGCTCACCGTCATGACCGGGCCCTACAAGATCGAGGAGACCGGCAAGCAGGTGAGCATGGAGTTCGTGATCATGCAGAACCTCGAGGACGGGCCGGAGGTCATCTACCCCGAGGAGATCGCCACCGCCGAGCCGGTCTACCCGGCGCCGCCCTTCGACCAGCGCTGAGCTTCCACACCGGCCCGGAGAGCGGCACGGGCGGAGGGTATGCTCCGCCCGACAGGGCTCCGTGGTCCCGTCTCCGCACGCGCGGCAGGGCGGGCGGCGCGCGACGCGGCCGGGGGCGCGGTGCTCCGGCTCAGCTCGACGTCGCCGGCGCGCACGGATCGCCGACGTTCGGCACCGGCGCGCTGCCGTCCCCGCGATCGTCGGTGGTGGTGACGATCGCGCACGCGGTCATCGCCGGGCCGGCACCGGCCTCGCCCAACGCCGCCTCCAGGGCCGGCAGAAAGGCCTCGGCGGTCTCCGTGGCCGGTCGCGGCTGATCGAACAGCGGGCCTTCCGTCGCCACCGCCAGGATGAACTCACGGCCGTGCGGCGGGCTGACGACGTGGCGCGTGTCGACCAGCCAGGGCGCGTCGGCGCCGCTCTCCCATGGCGTCTCCAGCTCCATGTGCGCCACCGACCCGTCGCTCTGGAAGTACGAGAGGTGAACGTGCGAGCGGTTCTCGGGCAGACCGAGCGCGAGACGCAGCACCTCGCCCTCCTGGAGGACCCCCTCGCGCAGGTTCAGCACCTCGAGCCGGGCGCCGCGCGCCATGCCGCCGTTGTGTCCCTCGGCGAGGCGATAGGCCCGGCAAGCCCCGTCGGACAGCACCTCGATCCGGTTGTCGACGGTGAGCTCGGGGTAGGAGAACTCGATCGCGTTGACCATGCTGTCCATGGCGAACAGGTCGGAGGCCACGCCCTCGACCACGACCCGCTCGCTCCCGATGCGCTTGACCTCCACCGCCCCGCAGCTGCCGTCCGGCACCGACGCCGCCATGAGCGCGGCGAGGGCCGGATCGGGGGTCGGCGCAGGCGCCGGCGGCGGCGCCAGCGGCTGGACCAGCACCGGCAGGCGCTCGCTCGGGGTGGTCCAGGCCTCCGCGCTGCGCGAGCCCGCCGCGGCTGCCGCCACCTCGACCTCGGGCGCATCCTCCTCCGCAGGGGCGCCGGCGCCGAGCTGCTCGCCCCGCTCCAGCGCGGCCAGCGTCGCCTCCTCGAGAACGCCGGTCGGCTGGCAGATGGTGCCGCGGGCGAAGGCCCCGCGCTCGCCGGTCGGGAAGGCGATGGTCTCGCGTCCCCAGGCGTCGGAATCGTTCCTCTGGATCAGCTTCGAGACCACGTAGGTCGCGTCCGTGCGCAGCGCCGTGCCCTCGCCCGCCGGCTCGAGCCGGGTCACCAGGCGGCCGTCGAGGCGCATGTTCCGCGTATAGGTCGAGCCGGCCTGGACGATCTGGGCGGTGGTCGCCGCGGCATCGTCGCGCCGGGTCACCCGCGGGCCCTTGCGCGGCACCTGCAGCAGGACGCCGCAGTCGACGTAGGGGCCGGGCGGCCCGCTGTACTCGGCGACGACGAAGCGGCCGTCGGGGTCCACGGCGGTGATCTCGAACGGGCCGTCCTCGAGCCCGGCGATCAGCTTCGCGCGGGTCGCCGCGAGCGAATCGTCGATCACCTGCTGCTCGAACGCCGCCGGAGCCTTCGCCGGCTCCAGGTACTCGTAGTACAGGGGCGAGCGGGCGGCGCAGCCGCCGATCGCGGCCGGCAGCGATGCGAGCACGAGCAACGAGCCGATCCGGCGCCACCGCCGCACGCCGATCTTCGTCGTCGACACCTATGTCCTCCCACGCCTTCGGTCAGATGGGTTTGAGTAAAATATCGGGTGGATGCACCTGACTAACAAGCGCTCGGTGCCACCCGTGGGTGCCGTGGCGATGCCCGGTCCGGACACGGCAGGGTGATGCCGGGGCCGGAATCGCCGCCGCACCGGGCCGTGGCGCACGCGCCGGATGGTCGGACGCGGCCAGCCCCGTGGCTCAGCGGGGCTGCGGGTCCATGCCGGGCGCCGGGCTGCCGGTGAGCGCGAGGATGCCCCGGTCCTCGAAGGGCGAGCGCCGCCAGGCGTGGACCAGCCCGGCCGCGGGCGCGCCGAAGGCGACGATCTTCGCCGGCTGCCACTTGCGACGGAGCAGGGCGAGGCGCCGCAGCCGGTACAGGTCCCAGTCGAGCCCCGGCCGGTGCGCGGCGGGCGCCAGATACTCGAACGCCGCCCGATGGCTCCTGAACACCTCGAAGCGATCGTCGTCGGTCAGGAAGACCGGCACGGTGCCGGATGCGCGGCAGAGCCGCGCGACCACCGTCGCGAGGTCATCGCGCGGCAGGCCGACGACCACCGCGAGGACGCAGCGCGCGCCCGGACGCTCGTCCATGCGCGCTCGAAGCGGCTGGAGGCCGCCCCGCGCCTCGGTAGCCGGACCGACCGGCGCGGGCGCGCCCGGGGCGACCGTACCCGCCTCCCCGGGCGGTCGTGCGGAGCCCTGGCGCCCCGCCGGCCGCAGGAGCCGCCGAAGCGCGCTGCCGATGCCGGCCCGAAGCGACCCCGCCGCCCCGGTCGATGGTCCGCGCCCGCTCATGGTCCGCATCGTCGTCCCGCTGGTGCGCGCCGCGGCGTCGGGAGGCGGTGGCGGGGCGCCATCCGCAGCGCCGCCGGGCGCGGCGGGACCGTAGTCGGGCAGATGCCAGCGGTACAGGTTGTCGGTCTTGCGCGCTTCCCTGAAGAACAGGGTCGACATGCCGATCTCGCTGTCGCTCGCGTCCTGGATCACGAGGTTCGGGAACATGGTGAGGCAGCGCTCCCGGAACCGCCGCTTGGCGTCGTGCAGGGCGCCGATGTCGTAGGGCAGATCGCGCAGCCGGCATCGCTCCAGGAGCGGCTCGAAGGTCTCGCGGCGCAGCCCGACCGCGTGCGCGCCGATGCTGGATCCGTTGCAGCGGTAGAGGTTCCGGCTCGCCCAGGTGATCCAGTCCGCCTCCCAGTGGAGCTGCATGGCGCCGAGCTGGAGGACCGCCCAGTCCGCCGGCGCCTGCGCGAGGCAGCGCGCGAAGAGCGGGCACGTCTCGCGGTGGAACAGGACGTCGTCCTCGAGGATCAGCACGCTCGCCCAGCCCGCGCCGAGCGCCCGCTCGACGATCGCGGTCATCGACAGCAGGAGCCCGAAGGCGCCCGGGGTCGCGATCGCCTTCCGGCCGGTCCGCTGCTCGACGAAGGCGACCCGCGCCTCGTGGCTGTCGTAGTCGAGGTAGAACTCGCGGTAGCTGGTGACCGGGCGCCCACCATCGGGCGGCTCGACCAGCGGCCGCTCCGCGTACGCCTGCCAGGCCGCTCGGACAGGCGCGGCGCGGCCGTCGACCGCGGCGAAGCGCTCGTAGCCGATGCCGAGCCGGTCGAGCTGCGCGCCGACGTTCGCCATGCGGTCGGGACGCCGGTCGAGGTTCAGGACCACGACCCGCTCGAACACGTCGTTGATCAGACTGGTCATGGGCTGCGGTGCGCCGCCTTCTTCCGTCCATCACCGTCGCCAGCATGCGGCCTCGACGCCGGAGCGTCGATGCGGCGGATCCGGCGGGCGACGCGGCGACCCTCGCCGTTGCGCCACCCGGCCGCGGCCCTAAGATCGGCCTTCGAAAGGGCCTTGGAGTCGATCCGGTGATGACGCGCCTCATGGTGCTCGCTCTCTCCTGCCTGACCGCCGCGGCACCCGTTCGCGCGGCGCGGGGCGAGATCCACGCCATCGTGGCGGGCGCCGATGCCTACCGGCACGTGCCGGAGCTCGCGGGCGCGGTGAGCGACGCGCTGGACCTCGCGGACCAGCTCACCTGGCTCGGCGCGACGACCAGCCGCCTGATCGACGGCGGACTGAACCGGCCCGCACTGATGGCCGCCTTCGAGGCCACCCTCGCCGCCGCCGGTCCGGACGACGTGATCGTGTTCAGCTACGCCGGCCACGGCCTGCAGATCCCGGATCAGAACGGCGACGAGGCCGACGGCTACGATGAGACGTTCGTGCTCCCGGAGTACGAACCGGGGATCGGGGACCGCACGAACCTGATCCTCGACGACGAGATCGACGACTTCGTCCGCCGGGCGGCGCCGCGCCCGGTGATCTTCGTCGCCGACAGCTGCCACTCGGGCACCATGCTGCGGTCGGTCGATCCGCGCGCCGATCACCGGAGGATCCGGTCGCTGCCGCGGTCGAGCTTCGGCCCGACGCCCGAGGCGCGCGCGCGACCGATCGCCGCGGACCGGGCACTGCCACCCGACAACCTCCTGTTCGTCGGCGCCGTGCCGGAGAACCTGGTCGTCCAGGAGGTGCTGATCGAGGGCCGGCCGCGGGGCGCCCTGAGCTACGCCGTCGCCCGCTCGCTCGGCGGCTCGAGCGACCTCGACGGCGACCGCGTCGTGACCAGCGACGAGATGTCGGCCCAGGTCGTCCAGATGGTGCGCGCCCTCTCCGAGGCCCGCCAGACCCCGCAGGTCTTCACCGGCATCGTCCGCGGGAGGCCCCTGTTCCACCTGCCGGAAGCGGCGCCGGTCGCGCCGGTGAAGGCCATGGCGAAGGCGCTCGATCTCGAGCCGGTCCGGGTCGCCACGCCGGACGACGGCGGGCCGATGCCGGTCCTCGGCGCGCTCGAGGGCGCCGTGCTGGTCGCGACGGCCGCGGACGCCGAGCTGATCTTCGACCCGGCGACCGGCGACGTCCTGACCAGCCAGGGCGACCAGGCGGCGCGGCTGGGGCCGGCGCGCGGCCAGGACCTGCTCCAGGGCATCGTCGACAAGTGGCGCCTGCTCGGCGCCCTCGAGAGCCGGATCGACGGCAGCGTCGAGGCCCGGGTCTGGCCGGACGACCGGTTGTTCGCCGACGGCGCGAGCTTCGAGGTCGAGATCAGCACGGAACGGGCGGGACGGCTGGTGCTGTTCGACCTCGCTTCCGACGGCAGCCTGATCCAGCTCCTGCCGCGAGCGGGGCAGGCGGCGCCGGAGGTCGCGGCCGGATCGACCCTCCGGGAGACGTTCCGCGCCGGGCCGCCCTTCGGCGCCGACCATCTCGTGGCGGCCGTGCTGACCGCGGCCGATGCGGATCCGGTGGTCGACCTGCTCCGCTCGGTGCACGGACGACCGCTCGGCACCGGCGAGGCGGAACGGCTGGTGCGCATGATCGCTCGCGGCGACGCCCTCTTCGTCCCGGTCTACACCGCACCCTGAGCGCCAGCTGCCGGCACCGGCTCAGGGGCCGGCGTTGACCACCTCGACCCGGCGGTTGACCGGGCTGTTCGGATCGTCCCGGTCCTTCAACGCCGACTCGCCGCAGCCGCGCGAACGCAGCCGCGAGCGATCGATCCCGTGAGCCTCGACGAGATGGCGTTCCACGGCCCTCGCGCGAGCTTCCGAGAGGGCGCGGTTCGCGCTGTCGGAGCCGACCCCGTCGGTGTGGCCGACCAGCACGAAGCGGTCGGCGCCGATCGCCGGCTTCTCGAGCGCGTCGGCGAGCACTCGGAGCTGGTCGACCGCGCTCGCCGTCAGCTCGGCCGAGCCGAACGGGAAGTTGATCTCGAGCTCGACCCGCGGCCGGCGCACGACCTTGGCCGAATCGGCATGGAACACGCCGCGCGCCTGGATCGGCGTGCAGCTGACGTCCGGCCTGGTCCACTCCTCCTCGACCACCACGCCCGGCGCCCGCGGCACGAACGCCTTGAGACGCGCCGCAAGGGCGTCCGCATCGAGGTCGTCCGCCGCCAGGACCAGGGACCCCGGAAGGTGCAGAAGAAGCAGCAGCAGCACGAAGCCGGCGCCGAGAAGCCTGATCCGCATCATGTTCCGCTCTATCGACATCGGGAGACGACGGCTCGGAGCATAGCCACCTCCGGCGCCGGCACGCCAGACCCGCGCGCGCGGCCGGAGGGGTCGCGCGCCGCTCAGCCGGTGCGCACGCAGTCCAGCATCGGGCCGAGCTGCCCGACCCGGTTGCGGATGGCCGGGACGCGGCTCCGGACGTACTCCCCCGGACGGCTCGCCGACCATTCCCGCGGGTTCGGCAGCACGGCCGCGAGCAGTGCCGCCTCCTCCGGGGCGAGGTCGGACGCCGGCTTCCGGAAATGGTGCCACGCCGCCGCCTCGGCGCCATAGATGCCGGGGCCGAACTCGACGACGTTGAGGTAGACCTCGATGATCCGCGCTTTCGGCCAGAGCAGCTCGATCTGCGGCGTGAGCCAGGCCTCGATCGCCTTCCGCAGCAGCGAGCGGTCGGGCCAGAGGAACAGGTTCTTCGCGGTCTGCATGGTGATCGTGCTGGCGCCGCGGACCGCCCCGCCTCCGAGCCAGTCCTCGATCTCCGCCTCGAGCGCCTCGAGGTCGAAGCCGCCGTGCTCGCAGAACAGGTTGTCCTCGGCGGCGACCACGGCTTCCGGCAGCGCCGGCGCGATCCGCTCCAGCGGCACCCACTCCTTCGCCAGCCCCTCGCCCTCGAGGAGGCGGATCACCATCAGCGGGGTGAGCGGCACCGGGACCAGCCGGTAGGCGAGGATCAGGGCCGCCGGGGCGAGCAGCAGGACCAGAGCGAGGCCGGCGAGCCAGCGCCGGAGCCGGCGCCGCCAGCCGGACGACCCTGCCCTCTTTCTCCTTTGTCCGGTGCCCGCCTCGCGCTCACGCGCCTGGCGGGCGGTCTGCCACGGCATCGGCGAGGACGCACAGGAGCTCGAACATCATGGTTGCGCCGGTGAGCGCGGTGAGGCCGGACGGGTCGAACGGGGGCGCGACCTCGACGACGTCGGAGCCGATCAGGTTCAGGCCCTGGAGCTTGCGGATCATGAGCTGCGCCTGGAGCGAGGTGAAGCCACCGATCTCGGGCGTGCCGGTGCCGGGCGCGTAGGCCGGATCGAGGCTGTCGATGTCGAAGCTCACGTAGGTCGGGCCGTCGCCGACTACCCGCCGCGCTTCCGCCATCGCCGCGTCCAGGCCCATCTCGTGGAACTCCGGCATGTAGATCACGCGCATCCCGGACTCGTGGCTGAACTTCCAGACGTCCGGGTCGTTGACGCCGCCGCGGATCCCGATCTGGATGGTGCGCTTCGGATCGAGCAGCCCCTCCTCGACCGCGCGCGAGAACGGCGCGCCGTGGTGCTGGCTGGAGCCGAGGTAGTCGCCGCCGGTGTCGCAGTGGGCGTCGATGTGGACCAGGCCGACCGGCCCGTCCCGCGCGATCGCGCGCATGATCGGGAGCGTGATGGAATGGTCGCCGCCGCAGCTCAGCGGCACCACGCCGGCGGCATGGACCCGCTCGTAGAACGCCTGGATCTCCTCGTGCGAGGTCTCGAGCCGGAACGGCCGCTGGACCCACGCATCGCCGAGGTCCGCGACGGTGCACAGGTCGAATGGCGCGATCCCGTTCGCCTGGTTGATCCGACGCATCAGGGAGGACTGGTTCCTGACCTCGCGCGGGCCGTGCCGGGTCCCGGTCCGGTTGGTGACGCCGCCGTCGAACGGCACCCCGATCAGGCCGATGTCCACGCCCGCCGGGTCCTCGCGCCAGGGTGCCCGCATGAACGTCGCGAGCCCGGTGTAGCGCGGCCGGGCGATCGGGTCCTCGAACTCGGGGAGCAGCGGCATCGGGCGTCTCCGGCGGTGGCGGGTCGGGCCGTGTCTAGCGAGCGCGCGCCGCGCCGTCCACGCCCGCCCTTGCCCTCGCCCGGTGATTGCAGTTCTCTCCGTCGAAAGCACGGAGGTTGCACCATGAACGCGGTTCGGGTCGACGGCGGCCGGCTGTGGCAGAGCCTGATGACGATGGCCGAGATCGGCGCCACCGCGAAGGGCGGCGTCAACCGGCAGACCCTCACCGACCTGGACAAGGAGGGGCGCGACCTGTTCCGCCGCTGGTGCGAGGACGCCGGGCTCACCCTCACCATCGACCGGATGGGCTCGATGTTCGCGCGGCGTCCCGGCAGCGACGACCACCTCCCGCCCGTGATGCTCGGCAGCCACCTCGACAGCCAGCCGACCGGCGGCAAGTTCGACGGCGCGCTCGGCGTGCTCGCCGCGCTCGAGGTGATCCGGACCCTGAACGACCGCGGCATCCGGACCCGCCATCCCCTGGAGGTGGTCAACTGGACCAACGAGGAGGGCTGCCGCTTCCCGCCGGCGATGATCGCGTCCGGCGTGTTCGCCGGCGTCTTCGACCTGGACTATGGCCTGTCGCGCACCGACCACGACGGCCGAAGCATTGGCGAGGAGCTCGCCCGGATCGGCTACGCCGGCGAGGCGCCGGTCGGCGGCCGGGAAATCCACGGCCTGTTCGAGGTGCACATCGAGCAGGGCCCGATCCTGGAAGCCGAGGATATCCACGTCGGCGTGGTGACCGGCGGCCAGGGCGCGCGCTGGTACGACTGCGCCGTGATCGGCGCGGAGACCCATGCCGGGCCGGCGCCGATGGAGAGCCGCCGCGACGCCCTCATGCA